>NZ_NCKP01000039.1:0-66626 GCF_002282795.1 Thiomonas sp. 13-64-67 | reverse complement strand
GCCTCGCACCGACAACGCCGCAGACGCCCCGTCTGGGGGCAACCCTTCGGGCCGGGGGTCTGGGCGGCGCACTGCCACGTTGCAGTCCGCTTGTGGTGCCACACACCACGGCGCGGCCTGCGCCTCGCATTGCCTCCGCCCAGACCCCCGGCGCGGGGGCATAAATAGCGTTAACAGGCCCTAGTTCATTGAAACTCGAAGGTGTAGAACAGATCGAGCGCGTTTTCGGTGCCGGTCTGAGCCTGTACCGACAGCCGCCGGGTGAGTTGATGCTGGATGGTGAAAATGCTCGATACCCCGTCGATTCCGCGCGAGAAGGTGACGAGGGTGTCGGCCGACAGGCGCTTGCTCAGCGTGACGATGGTGCTTTGCACGCCGCCAGATGCCGCGGTCGCGGTGCCATTGGTGCTGCTCGTACCGGTGCTGCTGGACGCGCTTTGCACGCTGATGCTGTCCAGCCCCACCGCGTGCGCCAGCCGGGTTTGCAGCGGCTGCCCCTCGCTGGGGCCGAGCAGCGCCGCTGCCGCAGTCTGCAGCAGCCCGATGTCGGACGCGCCCACCTGGTCGAGCGGCTGACCCAGCACCAACCACGACAGAATTTCGGTGTCGGGCATGGCGGGGGTGGAACTGAGCTTGACCAGCGGGCGCCGCGCGCTGCCGCTGATGGTCACGCCGACTTCGATGCCGGTGGGCAGGTTGGGGCGGGTGGCGGTGATGTTCAGTCCGGGGTTGTCCACCGGCCCGGCGAAGTTGATGCGGCCCTGCGTCACCTGTAATTGCTGGCCGTAGGCGGTGTATTCGCCCTTGACGACTTCGATGCTGCCGGTCGCCGTGGGCGTGGCGCCGTTGTCGGCGCGCACGCGCACGCTGCCGCCCAGCGTGGCGTCAAGACCCTGGCCGTAGAGGTGGAAGTTGGAGCCCAGGTTGAAGGAGCCATCGAAGCGCACGGCGCTGGGCATGGCGGCCGCGGGCTTGCTTGCTGCCGGCGTCTGGCCGACGACGACCACGTCGCTGCTTAGCGTGGGCCCGGTGGTGCGGGGCAGGGCGATGTCGGCGCTGTCGGCGGTGAGGTCGGTGGTGAGGGCCAGCACCTTGTCGGCCAGCCGGGCCTGCGCCGTGCCGCTGAGCACGAGTTGTCGGTCGGGCCGACTGAGCAGTTGCAGCTTGT
Organism: Thiomonas sp. 13-64-67; assembly: GCF_002282795.1. Taxonomy (NCBI): domain Bacteria; kingdom Pseudomonadati; phylum Pseudomonadota; class Betaproteobacteria; order Burkholderiales; genus Thiomonas; species Thiomonas sp. 13-64-67. The sequence continues at coordinate 65,458 of NZ_NCKP01000039.1, read as the reverse complement.
CGGCCTTGAGGTCCAGGGTCGCGCGCGGCAGACCGTTTTGCAGCCGCGCGTCGCCGCTGGCGGTGAGCTGCCCTTTGCCGCCCTGGAGTTGGAGCTGATCGAGCTGAAGTCGGTCGCCGGTGAAATGGGCACGCAGCACGCCGTTTTTGAGATCGAGGCCTTGCGCGGGCCAGGCCAGACGCAGGGCCCGGCCATCGAGACTGCCGCTGTATTGCGGCAGGGCCAAGGTGCCTCGGCCTTGCACCGCGAGTTGCAGTCGGCCCTCGGCGCGATAGTCGTAGCCGATCAGCGGCGCGGCCCAGGCCAGGCTGGGCATGTCGGCGCCCGCGTCGAGCTGCAGCGGTGCGCTGCCCGCGATGCCCCACAGCTCACCGCGGCGGCTGAGTTCGGTGGCCAAGCTGGCCTGCGCCGTGCCCATGGCGGTCTGCACCACGCCCTGCGCCTGCACGCGGCTGTCTTGCGCCGTGATGTCGAGCACCAGCTGGCCGATGCCCAGCGGCATGAAGCCGCCGCGCGATGCGGCGGCGCCGAAGGTGGCGTCGCAGGTCGGGGCAAGGGTGACGGCGCCAACGGGCTTGGCGGGAGGGGCGGCAAGTTGCAGCGCGATATCGCCGCTGTCGCGCTGCAGATGGATCTGGCCGTTCACGGTTGCACCGGCGTCGATCTGCCAGCGGCCCGAAAGCACCAGCATGTCGCGCAGCCGCGCCGGGGCGATGCCGCCCAGGGCAAGCAGGTCGGCGGTGCGGACGGCCTGCAGACGACCCGCGGTGCGCAACACGCCGGGGGCGAACTGCAGGCTGTCCAGATCGATCAGCCCGGCCTGCAGCTTCAGAGCGGCATGCTCAACTTGCAGCCGCAGCGGGGAAAACGCCAGATCGAGCTTTGCGGGAGCCTGGAGTTTGAGCGCGACCGGTCCGGTGTTTTCCAGCGTGGTGATCTGGCCGCGCCAGCCTTGCAGGTCGCCGTGCCAGCCGCCCGCAGCACTCAGCCGCAAATCGAGCGGCGAGGGCGGCGCGGTGGGCGCAGTGGCGTTGGGCCGGGGCAACTGGCCTTTGACGGCAAGCAGCAGAGTGTGCCGGGCGCGGGTGCCCGCGATGTTCAGGGTCGCGGTATCGATCACTTTTTCTGCGCTGCTTTTTGCGGCAGACGCGATCCGCAGGTCTTGCAGCCGGGCGCCCAGTTGCAGTTGCCCGCCCAGCCCGGCCGTGGTCTGCGCCTGAGTGTGCAAACTGCCGATCTGCACGGCTTGCGCGCTCTGGGTCCAGCGCAGGCCGTCGAGGTCGAGCTGTAGCGAGCCCGCGAGACGGTTGAGCAGGGTGCTTGCGGTTGGCAAGGCGGTGGCGGCAGGTGCGCGGCCGGTGTTGAAGGTGCTAAATGTGCTGCGGGCGCTGAGGTGTTGCAGCGTGAGCGCGTTGGCCCAGCGCAGTTCGTCCGCTTGGAGCGAGACGGTGCCCGAGGGCGCTTGCAAGCCGCCTTGCAACTGGCCCTGCGCTTGGGCGCTGCCTTGCAGGGCAGGGTCGATCTGCGCGAGCTGCGGGGCGTGCAGCGCCCACTGCAAGGCGTCGCGGGGCTGGCCGAATGCGCCTTCCGCGCTGAGCTGGTTGGCGCCGAGGGTGAGCGCGGCGTCCACGTCCCACAGGCGTTGCGGGTCGAGCGCGAGCCGGGCGTGGCCGGTGAAGGTGTGGCCGCGCCACACGCTTGGAGCGAGTTGCAGCGCGAGCTTGGCCTGACGGCGGGCGAGGGCGCCGCTTGCAGTGAGGTCGGCGTTCAGCGCGGCCTGGGGGTAGGCGCCGAATTGCGCAGGGTTGAACTGCCGCAGCCGGGCGCTCAGCTCGAAAGCCTGCGTGCCTGCGGTGGACAGGGTACCGCTGGCCTCCAGACGGCCGCCCAGCGCCGAGAGCAGCAGCTGGCGCAGGTGCACGGTGTCACCCTGGCGCTGCGCTTGCACCCGAACGTCCCAGCCCGGCTGGCTGAGGGTGGCCTGAACGCTTTGCTGTTGCGCGCTGGCGTCGATCGCCACCGGGCCGGACAGGCGGGTGGCGGCCAGCTTGCCGTCGAGCGCGCGGGCGTTGAGCTGCGCGACCTGCAGGCGGGCCTGCAGCACGGGCTGCGCCCAATGCAGCGTGCCGCGGATTTCCCCGCCAGCGCCCAGGTCGATGAGCAAATCGTGCGCGCTGGCCTGCTGCGCATCGCCCGTGAGGGTGGCGTTCAGGCTGTGCAGCGGCAGGCGCTGCTGGTCGATCGGGCCGGGCCGGGTGTTGCGCACGCGCAGACTGCCCACCAGCCTTTGCGCGCTCGACGGGCCGAGATCGAGCTGCACATTCAACGCGGCGCGGGGCAGCCCTGCGGCGAAGGCCGAGGGGTCGAGCGCGTTCGAGCTGAGCCGGGCGCTGCGCAGCGGTGTGGCATCGAATGGCGTGAGACGGGCCTGCAGGCGGGCGCGGGCGGTGTCCATTTGCAGGGTGCCGTCGAGGGTGAAGTCGCGCAGGGCGCCGTGGGCGCGCAGATCGGCGGCGTTGCGCTCAGCCGCCTTGCCGGGCAGGCCGATGTGCGTGGCGCTCAGGCTCGCCTGCAGCGCGTAGGGTGCGGCGTCGCCCAGGCTGGCGCTGAGCTGGGCGTGGGCCCAGGGGGTGAGGGCGGTGAACTGCGCGCGGTAGCGGCCCTGGCCGTAGTGCATCTGGCCGCTGAGGCTGCCGTAAGACCGCAACGCCCCTGGCGGGCCGATCTGCAGTGCGCCGACGGCCAGATGGTCGATGTCGATACGCAGCGGCAGGCGCAGGCTGGCGGGCAGTTGCGGCGCGCCGGTCGAGGCGGCGGCGTGGGTTGGCGTCACGTCGATGCGCTGCGCGCTCAGGTTCTGGATGTGCAGGGTGCGCTGCCACAGCGCGGTCGGCGTCCAGCGCAGCCGGGCGTCGTGCAGGAGGGTGGTGGAGCTGGGGGTGGTGAGCTGCAGTTGGCCGATGCGCACCGAGTTCCACAGACTGCCCTGCACGTCTTTCAGGGTGATTTGCGTGCTGCCCAGCCGCAGCGGCGTGCGCGTGGCCAACCACTGCAGACCGCTCTCGCTGCCCAGCCAGGCGATGGCGCCTGCGGCGGCGATTAACACGGCGACTGTGGCCGTCAGCACCCAGAGCAAGACGCGCAGCAGGCGCGGCCCGCGGCGGCGGGGCTTGGGCGGCGGGGCGGGGGTGGGTGCGGTCGGCTCGGTCATCAGAACGACAGCCCCGCACTGAAGTTCAGGCGATATTGGTGCACCGCCTGACCGTAAGCCAGATCGACCGACACCAGCCCCACCGGGCTGCGCCAGCGCACGCCCGCGCCATAGCCGCGCACGGGTTTGAGCGCGCCCCAGGTATCGGCCGCGTTGCCCAGGTCGTAAAACACCGCGCCGCCCCACTGGCGGGTGAACCAGTGATCGAACTCGGCACTGGCGGTAAATAGATAGCGGCCGCCGACGATGGCGTCGCCCTGCACCAGACCCAGGCTTTGATAGGCATAGCCGCGCACCGAATTGGCCCCACCGGCGCGAAACAGGAAATTCTGCGGAATGCCGCTGGCGCCATTGGCCAGCACCGCGCCCGCCTCGGCACGAAAAACCAGCTGGTTGCTGCGGTCGATGGGCAAGTAGCCGAGCCCGCGCGCATACAGCCGGATGAAGTTGGCCGACGACAGCAGCGCCTTGCTGGCGCCGCCGAGTTGCAGATTGATGATGGCGCCGCGGCTGGGATAGAGCACGCTGTTGATGTCGCGCCACGTCCAGCTATCGTTCAGGCTCAGCGCATGCACCTCGCTGGAGGCGGCGCCCGCGGGCTGCAGGCTTTCAGCCTGATACTGCAGCGCCAGTGCGGTGTCGATGTGGCCGCGCGTGCGCTCGCGCAGCGCCCCGATGCTGCTGTTGCGCGTGACCAGGCCGGAAATGTCGGTGCGGTCTTGCAACAGGGTGAGGCTGTCGTCATAGCCATTCGCGGTGCGCGGGAATGCCAGCCGCAGATTGCCGCTCTGCTCGCGCGTCTGCAACTTGACCTCGCTCGACAGCCGCCAGGCGCGCCCCAGAAAGTCGAGATCGCGCCAGCCCATTTGCACCCGCTGCCCGGTATCGCTGCTCACCCCTACGCCGAAACTGAGTTTTTGCGCCCGGTTTTCCGTCACCTGCACATCCACCGGCGCCACGCCGTCCTGCGCCTGACGCACATCGGCATCGACCACGGCATTGCGGAAGTAGGGGCTGTTCTGCAAAGCGGCCTGATAGTCGAGCAGCGCGGTCTGCGAATACGGCTGCCCCGGCCGCATCGGCGCCAGCCGCTCCACGATGCTGGCCGGATAGCGTTGCAACCCGGTGATGTGGAGCGGGCCGAACCGATAGGCCGCGCCGGTTGCCAGCCGCACCAGCAGGCGGGCCTGATGTGTTTGCGGATCGATGGTCGCGCGGCTGTCGGCAATGCGCGCAGCCGGCCATTGCCCCGAAAGAAGGCTCGAGAGCGCCCGCGACTTGGCCGATTCCCAGTCGGCATCGCGAAACACCGAGCCAGGCTTGAGCGTCCAGGTGCGGCTCAGCCGCGCGCTCAGGGCGGCATCCGGCTGGCCGTCGGGGCCGTCGACCTGCACCTCGACGGCGTGCACCAAAGTGGCCACGCCCGGATTCACGCTCAGCACCACACGAATCGGCCCTGTCCCATCAGCCTCCGGGGGGCAATCGACCCGCACCGTGATCTGCGGTGAAAAATAACCCTGCGTTTCGAGCAGGCGCTGCACCTGGGCGGGCGCCTCATCGGCCAGCCGCTCGACCTGATCGGCCTGCAATCCCGGAAAGTTGCGCCAGCGCAACAGATCAAGATTGTTAGATAAGAGGGCGCGCAAGTCCTCCGGCACGTCGAGCTCGACCTCGTACTTGGGCGCGGCCGCCTGCGCTGCCGAAGCGGGCGGCGCAGGTGAGGGGCTCGCGGTCTGTGCCGCCGCAGTCTGCGGCCACGCCAGCACCGCAACCGCGCAGAAGGCGCCGAGCGCGAAGCCGAAAAAGGCGATGGCGCTCGGCAAAGCGGCTCCGCCAAGCCCGATCTGGTGCTCGGCGGTCGTCGTTCTGGCCGGTTTTCGATGCATGCCCGCATTATTCATGCCGCATGTCGTCGGCGGCGTCGGCAGGCCCATGAGCGCCCCCAGGGCCGGGCTGCGCCCAGTCCGCATCCGTCCTTAAATCATGTTTCAAGCTTGCGCCGGGTCGATTCCCGGCGTGAACTTTGTAAAGCATGCCCTGACATTACTTGCCGACAACCCCTGGGAGTGTGAACATATTCACGGTTTTCTCAAGAAAACGCCAGGTCGCCCCAGGTTTCCTTGACTTCCGCCTCTGCTCTATCTCTGTCAAGCCGCATGACATTTTTCAGTTCAACCGTGCCACCCACTCTCGCCTTGCGTATTGCATACCTGGAAGATGATCCGCTCATTGCTCACGAGGTTTCCGACTGGTTGCGCGAAGCTGGATATGACGTACAGCACTACACGGACGGGCAGGAATTCGCCCGCGCCGTCGAGCGCGGCGGCGCCGACGCCTGTCTGCTCGACTGGATGCTGCCCGGCCTGAGCGGGCCGGATGTGCTGTGCCGACTGCGTTTGCAACTGGGCGCCAACGTGCCCCCGGTCATCTTCCTCACCGGACGCAATGCCGAAACCGATGTGGTGCAGGCGCTGGAGTCGGGGGCCGACGACTATCTGGTCAAACCCTTGTCGCGCCCGGTGTTGCTGGCGCGGCTGCAGGCGGTGTTGCGTCGCTCGGGCAGCACTTTGCCTGCGGCGCGGCTGCGTCTGGGCGAAATCGAGGCCGACTGCTCGCGGCGTCAGATTTTTGTGCAGGGCGAGCGGGTTGAACTGACCGACCGCGAAACCGATCTGGCGCTGCACTTTCTGCAGAACGTCAACCGCCTGCTGACCCGCGACTTTCTCATCCAGACCATCTGGGGCCTGCGCCCGGAGGTCGAGACCCGCACGGTGGACGTGCATGTCAGCGCCCTGCGGCGCAAATTACGCCTGCAGCCGGAATCGGGCTGGCGCCTGGTGTCGGTCTATGGCCGTGGCTACCGCTTGGAGCGCGCCCGCAGCGCCGACGAAGGGCCGCTGACCGTGCCGCCCGAACTCGACGATTGAACCCGACGCTTGAACGCGTCCGGGCTGAGAATGTCGGTTTGCCGCTTTTTGTCGGCGGCTCGAACCGGATGTGACTCTGATGCGTTTCTCGACCCCCCTGTTTTTCACCCGTCTTTCCGCCCGCCAATCCCCCCGCCTGCGCGCTTTGCTGCTGGCTGTTTTCGCGTGGCTGATGGTGCAGAATCTGGTGCCGACTCTGGCGCTGGCGCAAACTGCACCAATCGCAGCCAGTGTCTCGGGCGAACCGATGTGGCGCTACACCGTCCGGCCGGGTGACACCCTCATCGGTCTGGGCCAGCGCTATTTGCGAGATCCGGCGCAGTGGCCGCAGATCCAGCGCGACAACCGGGTGGGCAACCCGCGGCAGATTCCGCCGGGCACCGTCTTGCTGTTTCCCGCCGGCCTGCTGCGCCAGCAGCCCTCCAAGGCGCAACTGGTGCAGGCTTTCGGCGCGGTGCGCTGGCGGGCGCAGGCGACTGAGGCCTGGCAAGACGCCCAACCGGGCCAGACCCTGGCCGCCGGCGCGCAGCTACAGGTGCCGGATTCGGGCAGCGCCGTCATCGAACTGGCCAACGGCACCCGTCTGGCGTTGCAGCCCGGCAGCACCCTGACGCTCGACACGCTGAGCCTCTACGCCGACGGACTGATGGCCGATACCCGGCTGCGTCTGCAGCAAGGGCAGATCGACATTCAGGACAACCCACGCCGCCTGCCCAATCAGAATCTGCGCATCCTCACCCCGTCGGCCCAGGCCGTGGTGCGCGGCACGCAGTTCCGCGTCGGAGCGGGCGCCGATGCCACGCGGGAGGAAACCCTGGGCGGCGCGGTCGAACTGCAGGCTGCGGGCGCGCAGGTGCGGGTGGATGCGGGCATGGGTTCGCTGGCGCGCACGGGGCAGCCGCCGCTGCCGCCGGTGCGGCTGTTGCCGCCGCCCGATGTGTCGGCCTTGCCGAGCCTGTTTGAACAGCTCCCGCTGCGCTTCACCCTGCCCGCGCAGGCCGGGGCGGTGTCGTGGTTCGGCCAGGTGCTGGCCGAGAGCGATAGCGCGCAGGTGCTGGTGCAGAAAACCAGTACCGGCAACACCCTCAATGTGGCCGATCTGCCCAACGGCCGCTATGTGCTGCGGCTGCGCGCGGTCGACGCCAACGGCTTGCAAGGACAGGACGCGTCGCACGCCTTCACCGTGTTCGCGCGGCCTTTTTTCCCGATGCTGACCGCCCCGGCGGCCGGTGCGACGGTGCGTGTGGCGCGGCCCAGGCTGGCCTGGTCGGAGTTGCTGGACGTGGCGCGTTCCCGTCTGCAACTGGCCGCGCAGGACGATTTCGCGCGGCCGCTGTACGACGTCGAGCAGCAGGGCGCGCAGTGGACGCCGCCCGCCGATCTGCCTGCGGGCGTCTGGCACTGGCGCGTGGCCAGCATCGACGCGCAGGGGCGGCAGGGGCCGTGGAGCCCGCCGCAGACCTTCCGCTATGTGCCGGGCCCCGGTCCGGCCGATCTGGCCAAGGCGACGATGCGGTTCGACCGCGATCATCTGCTGCTCGACTTGCCTGCCGCGCCGTCAGGACAGCATTACGCGCTGACGCTGTCTGACCACGCCAACCTGCAACCGGCGCTGGCGCAGATGCAAACGCCGGGCGGCGCGCTGACCTTGCCGCGGCCGTCTTCGGGCAAGCGTTACCTCGGCGCTCGGCTGGTGGACGACAGCGACGGTACGCAGGGGCCGCCGGTGGTGCAGGTCATCGATGTGCCGCCGCGCTATCCCGACCTCTGGCTGCTGCTGATTCCTTTGCTGCCCGCCCTGTGACGTCGTGAAGCCGCTGTGAAAACCGGATTCGCGCGTTTGCTGCGCCTCGGCGAGTCTCGCGGACGGTTGGCTCGGTCTGCTGAATCCGGCACGGCGAGCTCGGCCCGCTGGCGACCTGGACTGGAGATTCTGCGCATCGGCGCTCTGCTGCTGATTCTGGCGCTCGGTCTGAGCCTCAGCGGGGTGCTGCAGCGCATCGATCATCTGGTGTTCGATCTGGGGCAGCGGCTGCAGCCGGTCGTGCCGCCGCAGGGCGTGGTCGTCGTCGCCATCGACTCGCACAGTCTCGACCGGCTGGGCGCCTGGCCCTGGCCCCGCGCTACCGACGCCCGGCTGGTGGATGCGGTCTGCCGCGCGGGCGCCGCCGCGGTCGGGCTCGACATCGCCTTCACCGAAGCGGGCAGCGACGCGGCGGGCAACGCCGCGCTGGCTCAGTCGTTGCAGGCCTGCGGCAAGGTGGCGCTGCCGGTGGTGCTCGACAGTCTGCGCAGCGGCGGGCAGATCGTTGAAGGCCTGCCCATCCCCCAGCTTGCGTCGGCTGCGGCAGGCTTGGGCCGCATCGGCGTGCAGCTCGACGGCGATGGCGTGGCGCGCAGCGTCTATCTCTGGGAGGGCGTGGGCGCGCCGGTCTGGCCTCTCATGGCGCAGACCCTGCTCACCATCGCCCATCAGCCCGTGCGCGGCAGCGCGCCACGGCCCGCGCAGAGCGCCGTGCCGTCCCATCCCTACGCCCTGGCCGCCGCCGACCAGCGGCGGCTGCGGTTCGTCGGCCCCAGCGGTACGGTGCCGCGACTGTCCGCCAGCGCGGTGCTCGACGGCGTCGTGCCGCCCGGCGCTTTGCGCGGCAAGGTGGTGCTGATCGGCGCAACCGCCGCGGGTCTGGGCGATTTTCTGGCTACCCCGGTGACGACGCAGGGCGCGCCCATGCCTGGCGTCGAAGTGCTGGCCAACGCCCTCATCGCGCTGCGCGATGGCACGCTCATCCGTACCGTCTCGTTGGTCTGGAGTTTGCTCATCACGGCGCTGCTCGCGCTCGCGCCTTTGCTCTGGCTGCCGCGGCTCATGCCCCTGGGCGGGCTGATCGCCAGCGTGGCTTGGGGGCTGGTTCTGGTGGGCTCCGCTGCCGCGCTGCCAATGCTGACGGGTTGGTGGGTCGCGCCCGGCGGGGCGCTGGTCGCGGCGCTTTCCGCCTACCCTTTGTGGGGCTGGCGGCGGTTGGAGGCGGCCAGACGCCATCTGGACGGTGAGCTGCGCCAGTTGCGCCGCACCGTGCGCGAGTCGCCAGAAGGCGATGCATCCGCTAAGCACAAGCGACTGAGTTTCGAACGCCGCATTCTGGAGGTGCAGGCCGCGCAGCAGCGTTTGCGCGATCTGCAAACCCGCCGCGACGATGCGCTGGCCTTCATCAGCCACGACGTGCGCGCGCCGCTGGCTGGCGCCGTGCAACTGCTGCAGTCCGGCAAGATAGATGTTGCGGCGCGCGACCGCCTGCTCACCCAGCTTCGCCGTGCGCTGAACCTCTCACAAGGCTTTCTCGATCTGTCGCGCGCGCAGTCGCTGGAGCCGTCGGCCCTGGTCGAAATCGAGTTGGGCGCGGTGCTGCATCAGGCCGCCGACTTCGCTTATGACGAGGCGCTGGCGCAAGGGGTGCGCTTTGTCCGAGAAATTCCAGACGATCCGATCTGGGTGCGGGGCGATTTCGACGCCTTGGAGCGTCTGACCACCAATCTGCTGCGCAACGCGGTGCAGCACAGCCCGGCAGGCTCGAAGGTGATCCTCGGCGCCACGCTCGCGCCGCACACGGTGCGCTTCTGGGTGCGGGATCAGGGGCCGGGGCTGACGCCGGAGCAGTCGGCCCGGCTGTTCCAGCGCTTCAGCCGCGCCCATGAGGGGCCGGGCACGCCGCTGTCAGGCAGCACCGGCCTAGGCCTTTACTACGTGCGGCTGGTGGCCGAAAAGCATGGCGGCGCTGCCGGCGTGACATCGCGCCCCGGAGAGGGGGCGATGTTCTGGGTCGAACTGCCCCGGCAAGCCTGAGTGTTGGCGGCCTGACGGGGCACAGACCTTGATTTACTTCTTCAGCGCGTCGCGAATTTCGCGCAGCAGCACGGTGTCTTCCGGCGTGGGTGCGGGGGGGGCCGGCGGCTCGGCGTGCTTGAGCTTGGAAATCATGCGCACCATCATGAAAATGATGAAGGCCAGGATGATGAAGTTCACGGCCACGGTGATGAAGCTGCCATAAGCCAGCACCGGCACGCCGGCTTTTTTGAGCGCCGCCAGCGTCATTTCGGTACCGGCGGGCACTTTGCCCAGGACGATGAACAGATTGGAGAAATCCAGTTTGCCGATGACCGCGCCAACAATCGGCATGATGACATCGCCGACCAGCGATTCGACGATTTTGCCAAACGCGCCGCCGATGATCACGGCAACGGCCAAGTCGATCACATTGCCTTTGACGGCAAACTCTTTGAAATCTTTCATCAGGGACATACGGGGCTCCTCAACCGGTGGGGGAAGGGCGTGAATACCTCACGCACGGCGCGGATTTTGCGGGAAAAATGGGCAATTCCCTAGCGCCGCACCCTGTTTTAGAGGGTTTTTTACAGTCTATCGCCCGGGAACGATCAATTCGGCCGCGCCGCAGCGTAAAACCGCACCAGTTCCAGCTGAACCTGATCAGACAGGGCGCTGAACGGGCCACGCAGCAATTTTTCGGCTTCTTCGCGCTGGGCGTTGCGGCTGCTCAGCAGCACCTGCGCCGCAGCGAGGTGGAACTCGGCGTGCATCTTTCGCAGGCGCGCATATTCGGGCAGGTGTCCGTATCGGCCCTTGGCGCGACCATGCAGCCATTGACCCAGAGCGCACTGATCGTCCACGGCGACCGAGGCGATGTCCACATCATCTTGCTGACCGTCGACGATGATGGCCTTGAGGCGCTTTTTCCAGTTGAGATGGCCTTGCACCGCCTGCCCCAGATAGAGCCCGTCGAAGTGGTCTTCTTCCGGGTCGATTTCGGGGGCCAGGTGAGTGTCGGTGGCGGGAAGCAGACCGAGGTCGTGGCGGCGCAGCCAAGCGAGAAGTCCCATGAGTTGTCCTTTTTGAGAGAGGTTGTGAACGCAACATGCCGGGGCGGTTGCCGCCAGCCATGAGAAGGACTTTAAAAATCAGGCTCAGGGTCGGTCTAGGAATGTGCGGGCCGCTTTACGCTTGTATTCAGTCAAGTGTGATTTTTTGCACAGAATGTCCGGTGCCCCGCAAAGCGCGCCGCCGATACGCCAGGTCACAGTTGATACATACTGGCCCTAGTTTCCGCGTTGACATCTGCTTAAAGTGCAGTCATCCAAGTTTTGCTCCTCGTTGCTGTAAGGCTTGGCTAGGCGTGATGCGGTTGTACCCCGGATGACGCCGCCCCATCGAGCAGGGAGTGCACTGTGGTGCTGCGTTCGCGGCACCGCAGGGCTGAGGAAAAAAACAACGATCTGGAGACATCCTGCAGCGGCGTTTCGTTTGTTTCGCCACTGCGCTGAAAACAAGCATCCACCGAATGTCGTACCGCCCGCGCCGAGCCTGGTTGCGGGTGGCGCATGCAGTGCCGCGCAGACCGGTCGGTCGGTGCGGCGACTATCCATCGCTGACTACTGAGATCGGCGAAGAAACCAACCTCGTGAGGAGCCAAATGAAACTTGCCAAAACCCTGATCGCAGCCGCCATTGGAATGGGCGCAGCCCACGCCGCTTTCGCCATGAACGTGCCCGGCCCGCTGGTCACGCCCCAGTGGCTGAAGGCGCACCAGAGCGAAGTCACCGTCATCGATATTCGTGGCGGCGGCAGCATGAAAGCCTATGACGAAGAGCCGGTCATGGGCAAAGACCATTTTGTGAAAAAGAGTGGCGGTCATATCGCGGGCGCTGATCTGGTGAACTTCAACGACATTCGTGAAGAGCGCACGGTCGACGGCGTCAAGCTCAAGGCCATGATGCCGACTGCTGAATACTTCACCAAGGTCATGGACGCGGCAGGCGTGAACAGCGGCAAGCCTTACGTCATCGTGCCGACCGGCAACGCCGTGTTCGCAATGGACCGCGGCACTCGCCTGTACTTCCAGATGCGCTATTTCGGCGTGCCCGCCGATCAGATCGCCATCCTCAACGGCGGCACCAACGCCTGGATCAACGCCGGCTATCCGGTGAGCATCAAGCCCGCGCCCAAGAAAATGGGTGACTGGAAAGCCACGGGCGAAGACAAGGCGCTGTTGGCCGGTCTGAATGATGTCAAGGAAGGCGAGAAGAGCGGCACCGAGCAATTCATCGACGCCCGCCCGACCGCCCAGTACCTGGGCATTGCCAAGAAGCCGATCAACAAGACGGCGGGCCACCTGGCCGGCGCCAAGTCGTTCCCGATCGACGCCATCGTCAAGGATGATCATGGCGCGGCCATGTTCATGAGCGCAGCCGACTACAAGAAGATCTTCCACGACTTCAACATCAGCGACACCGCGCCGACGACCACCTACTGCAACACCGGCCACCTGGCCTCGGGGGCCTGGTTCGTGGTGCATGAAATTCTCGGCAACAAGAATTCCAAGCTTTACGCCGGTTCGATGAACGAGTGGACCAACCTCGGCAACCCCACCGTGGGCCTGCCTGGCTGAGCCAGTCCGCAGCTCCAGAAAACCGGCCTTGTGCCGGTTTTTTTTCGTCCATACGCTTTGGCGCATGCGGCAATACCGCAATGCAACAATGTTCGGATGCGAGTCATTTCATGCGATGAAACTTGTAAGAAAGGTGCGCAGCCCTGAAATTGCTGCACTGCAGCTTCGTGTTTTCCCTAGATTTTCATCCGCCCGACTGTCAGCGCATGGTCAGCTAGGCTGAAAACAATCCGTCATTCCCGTGACGTGCTGTAACACGTTGGCGCCGCGGGGTTGATGCGTTGCGTTGCGGGCCTCGGGTGGAAGACCCAGCAGCGACGCCACGCCCACGTCCACATCCAGGAGACTTGAGCATGGCTTCCATTGCAATGGGCGCAAAAGCGCGCCCCATGACGGCGGGCGAGAAGAAGGTGATCTTCGCCTCATCGCTCGGCACGGTATTCGAGTGGTACGACTTCTACCTCTATGGCTCGCTGGCGGCCATCATCGCCAAGCAGTTCTTCGCTGGACTGGATGCGGGATCGGCGTTCATCTTCGCGCTGCTGGCGTTTGCCGCAGGCTTCATCGTGCGACCGTTTGGCGCCCTGCTGTTCGGTCGGCTGGGCGACATGATCGGCCGCAAATACACCTTCCTCGTCACCATTCTGATCATGGGTCTGTCGACGTTCATCGTCGGTGTGCTGCCCAACTATGCGGCCATCGGCGCGGCTGCACCGGTCATTCTCATCGCGCTGCGTCTGCTGCAAGGCCTGGCGCTCGGCGGGGAATATGGCGGCGCCGCCACCTATGTCGCTGAACACGCGCCGGCCAACAAGCGCGGCGCCTACACCTCGTGGATTCAGACCACGGCCACACTGGGGCTGTTCCTGTCGCTGCTGGTCATTCTCGGCACCCGTACCCTGCTGGGCGAAGACGCGTTCAACGCCTGGGGCTGGCGTGTGCCTTTCCTCGTGTCCATCGCCCTGCTCGCCGTATCGGTCTGGATTCGACTCAAGCTCAACGAGTCTCCTGCCTTCATCAAAATGAAGGCCGATGGCAAGGCGTCCAAGGCACCGCTGACCGAGGCGTTTGCGCGCTGGGGCAATCTGAAGTACGTCATCCTCGCCCTGCTGGGCCGCAAGCCCATCATCCTGGCGGGCTGTGCGATTGCTGCGCTGACCTACTTCCCGCTGTTCCAGGCGCTCACCCACTACGCCAACCCGGCGCTGTACCGGGCGGTGCAGAACTCGCCGGTCACGCTCACGGTCGATCAATCGCAGTGCACCTTCCAGTTCAACCCCACCGGCACGGCGAAGTTCACCTCATCCTGCGACATCGCCAAGCAGATGCTGGCGGCCAACTCGGCCAACTACAACACCGTGTCTGGCACCGGCCCGGCGGTCATTCAGATTGGCGACAAGACTATCACCGTGGTTGGCGCCAAGGATTTGCCGCCCGATGAATTCAAGGCCAAAGAGGCCGCGCTGAAGAAAGAGATCGGTGCCGCGCTCAAGGCGGCGGGCTACCCGGCCAAGGCCGACCCGGCGCAGATGAACTTGCCGATGGTGATCGCCATCCTGGCGCTGCTGGTGATTTTCGTCACTATGGTGTATGGGCCGATTGCGGCGGCGCTGGTCGAGTTGTTCCCGACCCGCATCCGCTACACCTCCATGAGCCTGCCCTATCACATCGGCAACGGCTGGTTCGGCGGCCTGCTGCCCACCATCGCCTTCGCTCTGGTGGCGCAGAACGGCAACATCTATTACGGCCTGTGGTACCCGGTCATCATTGCTGCGGGCACCTTTGTCATCGGCCTGTTCTTCCTGCCGGAAACCAAAGATCGCGACATCTACGCGGCAGACTGACCGGAATAGGTTCCTTGGCCTTTCGGGGCCGGGGGCAGACTCGCACAATGGAAAAGCCCGCTTCAGCGGGCTTTTCTTTTGGCTCGCAGGCCTGCTGCGCGGATCAGGACGGCGTTTGCTGCGAGGGATGATCCACGAGGTTTTGGGCAATGAGTTCAACCAGGCTGAGTACAGGCTTGTCCCATTCGGTCTGCTCGGCACCGGCCAGGAAGTTGAGTCGGCAACTGCCGCACGAGGTGACGATGGCCTGGGCGTCGCTGTTGTCCACCTGTGCCCGCTTGATGGCGAAAGCTTGCGCCCGCAGGGGTGCCGCACGGTTGATCAAAAATCCGCCCGCTCCGCCGCCGCAGCACCAGTTCATTTCTTCGGTATCGCGCGGCTCACACAACTCAGCTCCCGTGGCGCGCAGAGCGAGTCGCGGCTGCTCGAACACGCCGCCATGTCGGCCGAGTTTGCAGGCATCGTGGAACATCAGGGTTTGGTGCGCATCGCCGCGCAACGGCAACTTGCCTTGCTCCACCAGTTCCCCGATCAGCTCGGAGATGGCCAGCACGCGAAAAGGCAGCGGACCTCCGTGTACCTCAGCGCCTTCCCAGCGCAGGGCCGGATAGGCATGGCCGCACTCTGGCACGATCACCATTTCGGCGCCCACCTCGAGGGCTTGTCGGATCACGGCTTCTGACGCCTTTTTCTGCGTCTCCTCTACGCCGGAGAGCAAGCCGAAATTGGCTGCTTCATAACCATTGCTGCGCAGTGTCCAGTCCAGCCCGGCGGCGTTCAGTACCCGTGCCGTCGCCTCGAGCGCGTCCTGGAACAACAGGATGTCGAGCACCGTCGTCAGCATCAGCACCTTGGCCTTGGGTTTGTCCAGATGCACGGTCACTCCACGGCCGCGAACCACTTCGACGGCCTGTGCAAGATGGCTGGCATCTGCTCCAAACACGGTTCCGCGGGCGTCTTGCTCGCTTTGCACGGCGCGCAGTTCGTCTGGTGCGAGTCCTGCCGCGGCCAGCGCCTCGCGCATGACGTTCACGCCGCGGGCGATGTTGATGCCCATCGGACAGACCATGCTGCAACGGCCGCACTCGGTGCAACTGTCGAAGCACAGCGCCTGCCATTCCCGCAAATCATCGACATTCACATCCCGGGTGAATGGTTTCCACAGCCAGGACAGGGGGGCGACTTCGCGTCGCCAGACGCGCCGCAGCAGATCGAGCTTGTGCGTCGGAATGAGGTCAGGGTCATCGTTTTGCACGCTGAACTGGCAGGCGTCGGCGCAATAGCCGCATCGCACGCAACTCTCGAGATCGACCGCGAGGTTGCGATCCATTTTTTCGAGTATGACCGTTTTGGCACGGTTGACACGCTCCGCGTCAGGCATCTCGACCTTCGGTGCTTGCTCCGCCAGATGGGCGATGGCGTTGCCGAACTGTGCATACATCTCGCGATTCATCATGCCCGTACTCCCCGACGCGCCATGAATGCGCCGAACTGGGCGCGGCCAAAAAACCAGCTGACGGTATGGAACAGTTTGCCGAAGGGAAACCACACCAGCAGCAGTTCGAGTGACATGAGGTGAATCGCCAGCCGGGTGGGATCTGCGGAGTATCCCTGCGCCGCATAGGCGCTGGAGGGCTGATCGATCAAGGCCATGCCCGTGAAAATCACCAGAAACAGCAAGCCCCAGGAGATGTAGTCATCTGCGCTGGAGATCCGTCGCAGAGTCGGGTCCATCAGGCGCATGGCAAGCGCCACAAGCAAGGAGATGATGGTGACGCCCGCGGCGAGATACATCACTGCGTCCGGCAATGCAGGCCAAGACACCCCCAGATGCCGGTGAAGAAAGGCGATATGTGGGGCGTAGCCAAACACGATGAAGGCCAGGCCGAAGTGATAGAAGTAGGGGTTGAGCGTGGCAAGTGTCGGGTTTGGACGAGTGCCAGCGCGCGGCAACATATGCCGCAGGACCGTGAACCAGATCGCGCCTTGCACATGGACGCGCCGCGGGGTCGATGTGGCCAGCTTGGTTGGACGGCGAATCAACCCTGCCGCTCGCCACAGCATGCCCAGCACGAAGATCAATACGCTGCCGAGAAGTAACGGGCCACGCGCCAGGGTCAGGAGGTCCATGAAAATCCCTTTGCTTTGTAAGGGTTTTGATATTAGGCTGCGGAGCAGTGGAGTGCAAGCGATTGTTTATTCGCGAATCCGGATGTTTGTATGCATTGCAATTTGCGTTGAGTTGACGCGGTTATAGGGCTACAGTTCGCATAAAAAAATCAATCGCGCCGCGCAACACCCCGCGGCCCACTGCGGCCTGCCGCAAGGAGACTCGAATGACTGAAAAACGAATGCCCCCGGACGACGCCAATACGGCAACTGCGATCAAGCGTCGTTCGCTACTGCAAGGAATGAGCGGCGTAGCGGCGGCGGTTTTTGGCGCAAGTGTTGCAAGGGCGGATGCCATGGCGCAGCCGGTCTTGACCAAGACGGCAGCAGAGCCCAAGGTTGACGCCACGCAACAGACGGGCTACCACCTGACCGAGCACATTCGTGCCTACTACCGCACCACCCGGCTTTGAACGCCTGGCAAATGCGGCCATACGATCTGCCGCGCGGTGCCAGTTGCAAGCCTTACTGGCAAGCCTTTGAAGCTAGGGTTTCGCCCGCCGCGCCACCTGCTCCCACGCATCACATTGGAGTGAAGACATGCTGCTAACTCGTCGTTCCGAAAGCAAGGACACCCAAGGTAAGTCCCCGGACACCTCGACCCTCTGGGTCGATCAGCTCAAGCGCAGCCTGAACCGCGCCTTGCCGACGATCGACCGTCGTGCATTTCTGCGGCGCTCCGGCATTGGGGTGGGGCTGGGGCTCGGAGCGGGTTTGATCGGCTCGCAACTGCACTTGGTGAAGAAGGCCGACGCGGCCGATACGCCAGCGCCGGGTTCGGCCGGGAGCAAAAATGTAGTGACCCGGCGCACGGTCTGCACGCACTGTTCGGTCGGCTGCGCCTCGGACGCCATGGTGGAAAACGGGGTGTGGGTGCGGCAGAACCCGGTATTCGAATCGCCGCTCAACCTAGGCGCACACTGCGCCAAAGGCGCTGCGCTGCGCGATCATGGCCGCGGTGATCACCGTCTGCGCTATCCGATGAAGCTGGTGGACGGCAAGTATCAGCGCATCTCCTGGGATCAGGCGCTGCAGGAAATCACCGACCGTCTATTGGAGATTCGCAAGGAAAGCGGGCCGGACGCGCTGTTTGTCGTCGGTTCGAGCAAGCACAGCAACGAGCAAGCCTATTTGCTGCGCAAGTGGGTCTCCTTCTGGGGCACGAACAATTGCGATCACCAGGCGCGCATCTGCCATTCCACCACGGTCGCCGGTGTCGCCAACACCTGGGGCTACGGCGCCATGACCAATTCGTACAACGATCTGGCCAACTCCAAGGTGGCGTTTTTCATCGGTTCGAATGCGGCCGAGGCGCATCCGGTGTCCATGCTGCACTTGCTGCACGCCAAGGAAAACGGCTGCAAGGTCATCGTGGTCGATCCGCGCTTCACACGCACGGCAGCCAAGGCCGATATGCATGTGCGGCTGCGCTCGGGCACCGACGTGCCGGTGGTGTTCGGCATCCTCTATCACATCTTCAAGAACGGGTGGGAAGACCAGCAGTATCTCGATGCCCGGGTCTGGGGCATGGACAAGGTCAAGGAGGACGTGCTGGCGAAGTGGAACCCCGATGCGGTCAAGGAGGTTTCCGGCGTGGATGGCGAAACCACGTTTGCCATCGCCAAGATGCTTCACGAAAACAAGCCGGGCACTGTTGTGTGGTGCATGGGGCAGACGCAGCACACCATCGGCCATGCCATCGTGCGCGCCTCATGCATCCTGCAACTGGCGCTGGGCAATGTCGGCAAGTCGGGCGGCGGCACCAATATCTACCGTGGCCATGACAACGTGCAGGGCGCAACCGATGTGGGCCCCAACCCGGATTCGCTGCCCGGCTACTACGGTGTGATCGAGGGTGCCTGGAAACACTACGCCGGAGTCTGGGGGGTGGACTATGAGTGGATCAAGGGCCGATTCGCTCCGGGCATGATGACCAAACCGGGAATGACGGTCTCGCGCTGGATCGACGGCGTGCTCACGCCGAACGACATGATCGACCAGGGGCCGAACCTGCGCGCCCATATCTTTTGGGGGCATGCGCCCAATTCGCAAACCCGTGGCCTCGACATGAAAAAGGCCATGAACAAACTCGATCTCCTGGTTGTGATCGATCCCTATCCATCGGCCACTGCCGCCATGGCCGCGATGCCGTCTGATGACGCCCCGCTCAACCCCAAGCGCGCTGTGTACCTGTTGCCGGCCACCACGCAGTTCGAGACCTCGGGTTCGGTGACTGCGTCCAACCGTTCGCTGCAATGGCGCGAGAAGGTAGTCGAGCCGATGTTCGAGTCGCGCACCGATCACATGATCATGACCCAGCTCGCCGACAAGCTCGGCTTCGGCAAGGAGTTGGTGAAGAACTACAAGATGGTGCCGGGCAAGGGCGGCATGATGGAGCCGGAAACCGAGTCCATCCTGCGCGAGATCAACCGTGGGGTCTGGACCATTGGCTACACCGGACAAAGCCCGGAGCGGTTGAAGGCGCACATGCGCAATATGCACGTGTTCGACGTCAAGACTCTGCGCGCCCGAGGCGGCATCGACAAGGAAACCGGCTACAAGCTCGACGGCGAATACTTCGGTCTGCCCTGGCCCTGCTACGGCACTCCGGAGTTGCGCCATCCGGGCACGGCGAATCTGTACGACACCTCGCTCAATGTCATGGAAGGCGGCGGCAACTTCCGCGCCAACTTCGGCGTCGAACGCGACGGCCAGTCTTTGCTGGCGGCGGACGGTTCTGCCTCGAAGGGCGCGGACATCCAGACCGGCTATCCCGAGTTCGACTCCACCCTGCTGAAAAAACTCGGCTGGTGGAACGAACTCACCGACGCCGAGAAAAAGCTGGCCGACGGCAAGAACTGGAAGACCGATCAATCGGGCGGCATCATCCGCGTGGTGATGAAAAACCATAGCTGCCACCCCTTCGGCAATGCCCGCGCCCGCGCCGTGGTGTGGAACTTCCCCGACCCGATTCCGCAGCACCGCGAGCCCTTGTTCTCGGTGCGGCCCGACATGGTGGTCAAGTATCCGACTTACGACGACAAAAAGACCTTCTGGCGCCTGCCGACTCTTTACAAGACGGTGCAGGACAAGAACATCGACATCGTCAAGAAATTTCCGCTCATCCTTACCTCCGGGCGGCTGGTCGAGTATGAAGGCGGCGGCGACGAAACCCGCTCCAACCCCTGGCTGGCCGAGCTGCAGCAGTTCGCCTTCGTGCAGGTCAATCCGGCGGTGGCCAACGACCGCAACATCCGTGAAGGCGATGACGTCTGGGTGAGCACGCCCACCGGCGCACGCATCAAGGTGCGCGCGCGCGTCACTGAGGCGGTCGACCGATCCACCGTGTTCATCCCCTTCCACTTCGCCGGTCACTGGCAGGGCAAGGATCTGCGCCAGTACTACCCGGAAGGCGCCGCGCCCATCGTGCTGGGCGAGGCGGTCAACACGGCCACGACTTACGGCTACGACGCGGTGACCATGATGCAGGAAACCAAAACCACCGTCTGCCAACTCGAACGCGCCTGATGCGCCCTCACGCTCAACGGAGACAATCCCCATGGCCCGCATGAAATTCATCTGTGACGCCGAGCGTTGCATCAACTGCAACGGCTGCGTCACCGCCTGCAAAAACGAGAACGAGGTGCCCTGGGGCGTGAACCGCCGCCGCGTGGTCACCATGAACGAAGGCGTACCCGGCGAGAAGTCCATCTCGGTGGCCTGCATGCATTGCTCGGACGCGCCTTGCATGGCGGTGTGTCCGGTGAGTTGTTTCTATCGCACCCCGGAAGGCGTGGTGCTGCACGACAAGGACGTGTGCATCGGTTGCGGCTATTGTTCCTACGCTTGCCCCTTCGGCGCGCCGCAGTTTCCGGCCAACGGCGAATTCGGCCTGCGCGGCAAGATGGACAAGTGCACCTTCTGCGCCGGCGGCCCCGCGCCCAACGGCTCGGAGGAACAATTCAAGGAATACGGCCGCGACCGTCTGGCCGAAGGCAAGCTGCCGATCTGCGCCGAGATGTGTTCGACCAAGGCGTTGTTGGCGGGGGACGGCGAGGTCATTGCCGACATCCTGCGCGACCGCGTGCTGAACCGCGGCGGCGGCGCCGAACTGTGGGGGTGGGGAACGGCGTATGGCAAGGCGGACGCGCAAGCACAGCCCGCACCGACGAAGCAAGGGGAGTCATCATGAACCGCAGCATGTCCTTGATGTTCGCAGCCGTGTTGCTCGCCATGGCGGCCGGATGCAGTCAGAAACCACAGACCCTTACCCAGACCGGAGCACCGCCTTCGCAAGACCCGTGGATGGGCGCTAATCCCGCTTTCACCGAAAAGGACTGGAAGGTGGGGGATAAGGCCAGCTGGCAGCGCGAGATCAACCGTCGCGCCCAGAACCAGAACGAATACGTGCGCATGCGCTAGGAGCGGGCCATGTTCAGAGTCACATCCCGTTTTGTTGCCGCTTTAGCTGCTGCTCTTGCGCTGGGCTTGAGCGTGAGTTTGGGCGCGTCTGCTTCGCTCGCGGCGGATGCGCCAGCAACGCTCACCCCGGGGCCTCAGACTGGCACGGCGCAGCGCGCAGATCAAGCTGCGGCCCCTCCGGGCGCTTCAACCATCCCCGGCTATCTGCAGCAAACCAATGGCGAGCGTGCGCAAGTGCAGCCTGGCAATAACGCACCCATGTGGCGCGAAATCAAGCAGCAAGCCGGTTTCTCCAGCCTGCCCGACCCCGAAGCCGGGGTGCTGATTCAGCCGCAAACGGCGTATCCCGGCTCAGCCTTTACCTCGGCAGGCGAAGCGTGGCGGCAGACCCGTAATCTGCTGCTCATTCCAGTCGGCGGTTGGCTGCTGATCCTCGCTCTGGTGGGTATTGGCGCGTTCTACTTGTTCCGCGGACAAATCCGGCTGGAGCACAAACCCACGGGACGCAAAATCGAGCGTTTCACGCCGTTCGAGCGTTTCATGCACTGGGTGCTGGCGTTCTCGTTCATCGCCCTGGCGGTATCGGGAATCGTCATCATGTTTGGCAAATTTTTCCTGCTTCCCATTCTGGGTTCGGCGTTTTTCGGCTGGCTCACCTACGCGCTCAAGACCACCCACAACTTCATCGGGCCGCTGTTCGGGTTGTCGCTGGTGATCGTGCTGCTGACCTTCGTGCGCGACAACCTGCCGAGCAAGAGCGACCTGGCCTGGCTCGCAAAGGGGGGCGGTTTGTTTGGCGGCGGCGAAGCACCATCCGCGCGGTTCAATGCGGGCGAGAAAATCTGGTTCTGGGTCGGGGTGCTGTTCTTGGGTCTGTTGGCAGTGGCATCGGGCCTGGTGCTCGACAAACTGGTGCCCAACTTTCCCTACACCCGCGGCGCCATGCAGGTGGCCGAAATCGTCCACGCCTCAGCCACCATTTTGTTCATGGCCATGGCCTTCGGCCACATCTACATCGGCAGCATTGGCACGGAGGGCGCGCTCGATGGCATGCGTACTGGTTATGTGGACGAGAGCTGGGCGAAGCAGCACCACACGCTCTGGCTGGATGCGATCAAGTCCGGGAAAATTCCCGCCCAGCGCAGCGGCCCCAACGCGCAGGCGCCAGTGCCCGTGATCAAACCCAAGGCTTGAGGAGATGATGATGCGATGCATGCGTGGACTAATAGTGGCCGTCTCGCTGGCTTGCGGCGCAACGGCGTGGGCCAAGTTGCCGCCGCCAAACCCGGAAGCCAAGGCGAAGGCAGAAGAAGCCGCAGCCAAAGCTAAATGGGCTGACAAGGTGGCCGCCTATCAGCTGTGTCAAACCCAGGATAAAGTGGCGGCGTTTTATTACGCTCAGGCCAAGGAACAAGGCAAGGCGACCCAGCCGCCGGTTCCTACCCCGCCCTGTGTGAACCCTGGGCCGTATGTGGCCGCACAATCTGACGCAGCCGCCCCGGCAGCCGCCGCGCAGAAATAAGGAGCAGCGTCTGGGCGCCGTCATGTGGGCCGACAGGCTGTCACGCCTTGATTTGCAACCGCCCGAGAAGAATGTATTGATGGCCCAATCTGAATTAGTGTCTTCGCAACACGTCACTGCGTCTGCATTGCCGCCTCGTGTTCCGCAACTCAGCCAGGCGCGAGAGGCCCTCACCCGAGGTGTGAGGGTACGCAACGAATTTGGGGAAACGCAGGAGGCCCAAATTCCTGCAGAGCGGCCGTTGACGCTGTATCTCGACAAGCAGGAGCTCGTCACCCTGATGACCGTGGGCGCGGCCCCCGAGTTGCTGGCGCTGGGTTATCTGCGCAATCAGCGTCTGGTGCACTCGATCGCCGATATTGCCTCCGTGCAGGTCGATTGGGAGGTGGAGGCCTGCTCCATCACCAGCCGCAGCGGCATTGCGGATTTGACGCAGCGCTCCGCAGGTCGACGCGTGGTCACCACGGGCTGCGGACAGGGCACGGTCTATGCCAGCCTGATGGACGAAGTGGACAACGCGGCGCTTGATGCTGAAACCCGGATCAGTCAAGGCGAGTTATACGCGCTGCTCGATGCCATGCGCCTGCATGATTCGCTCTACAAATCAGCCGGCTCGGTGCATGGCTGCGCCCTGTTCGAGGGCAGCCGCCTGCTGATGTTCACCGAGGATGTGGGCCGCCACAATGCGGTGGACGCAATCTCTGGCTGGATGTGGTTGCACGGCGTGGGCGGCCAGGGCAAAGTGTTTTACACCACCGGCCGATTGACCTCGGAAATGGTCATCAAATGTGCGTTGATGGGGGTGTCCATCCTGGTTTCGCGATCGGGCGTGACGCAAATGGGCTATGACATCGCCGAACGCCTGGGCATCGCCTTGTTCGCTCGCTGCACCAATCGCCACTTTCTGCAATACACCGCGCCTGAGCGTTTTGTTGCTGAGCCGCTGGAGCGGTTATCGGCATGAGCGCACCGGTTTCCGCGCCTGCCGCATGGCCCATCGCCGTGCTCATGCAGCGCGACCAGCTCAACAATCGCTGGCAGCGCTGGCGCTGGGGTCTGCGCGATGTCCTGCCTGCGACGGCAGGCCGTGTGGCGCTGGAATCTGCGCCCATCTGTCTGGAGTGGAGCGGGACGCAGTCGCAATGGTTGTATCCCGGCTTCAGCGTGCAACTGTTCCGGGACGAGGCGGAGGGCTATCACCTCAACCTCACCTCGCCGCAGCCCAGCTGGTTTGTCTGGTGGACGCCAGCGGCAGAGCCGGAATGCGATGATCCGCGCCATGCGCCCGAAGGCTTGCCTGTCATTCAGGCGGTGACTCTGTCCTACAACGAAGCGGCCCGCTGGATGGATGCCGGCGAAACCATCGAGATTGCACCGCTGCCGGCCGCGGTGGCCAACTGGCTGGCCGATTTTTCCTCGCTGCATTACAAGCCCGAACCACGCAAGCGCCGCCGTCCGCAAAGCTTTCTGGCCCCTGATGAACGCGATGTATCGTGCAGCAAGGCGCCAAGTCCTAGCGCCGACGGAGACGATCCACCGGTCTGTTGTCCATGAGTGAAGCCAGTTCTCCCGAAGACCGCGGTTTTCTATCGCGCTGGTCGCGGCGCAAATTGCAGGCCGGGACAGATTCCGTTCCCGCAGCGGCGCCCGCCTCCCCTGCGCCGGACAAGGGTGAGGAACTTGCCGCTGTTCCCGAACCTGTTCCTGCGCCTGCAAACGATCAGCCGCCACCGCCCACGCTGGACGAGCTGCAAGC
This sequence comes from Thiomonas sp. 13-64-67, assembly GCF_002282795.1. NCBI lineage: Bacteria > Pseudomonadati > Pseudomonadota > Betaproteobacteria > Burkholderiales > Thiomonas > Thiomonas sp. 13-64-67. The sequence goes on along the minus strand of NZ_NCKP01000039.1, from coordinate 41,149 downwards.
GCTCGATCACACCGCCGATCTGACACGGTTCATCGCCAAAGGTGTGGACGAGGGCGTGCGCCGTGCCGCCCTGCGCAAGCTGTTCGCCGATCCGCAGTTCAACGTGATGGACGGGCTCGATACCTATATCGACGACTACAACACCCCCAGCCCGGTTCCGCCCGGCCTTCTGGCGCGCTTGAAACTGACTCCGAATTTGGGGCTCGACCTGGCAGACCCCGCCCTTGCAACGCCCGCAGCGCAGCGACCGGCTTCTGAGTGCCCCGGTTCGACTTCGGAAAACCGCACTCCGACCACCGCGAATGAGGCCGACACCACAGATCAGCCTGGCTCGGCGCCCACTCCCGACATGCCCCAAGACGCCTCTCTGAACGCAACACCTCCCACCCCATGAAAACTCTGGTCTGCAATTGCAACCACACCATGCCGCTGGACGGCCCGCAACTGACTGCCGCTTTGGGCCAGACCATCGAACCGCACAGCCAGCTGTGTCGCCGTGAGATCGTGCGCTTTCAGCAGGCCGCGCAGAGCACCGAGCCCTTGCTCGTCGCCTGCACGCAAGAGGCCAAGCTATTTGCCGCGCTGGCGGCGCAGACCGAGGGCGTGCCGCCGCCCGATGTAAGGCCGATCCGGTTTGTCAACATCCGTGAAACCGCAGGCTGGAGTCGTGAGGCCAAGGCTGCCGGCCCGAAAATCGCCGCCCTGCTTGCTGCCGCGGCGTTGCCCGAGCCCGAACCCGTGCCGACAGCGAGCTACCACAGCGCGGGGCGTTGCCTGGTCATTGGCGATGCCGAGTCTCTGGACATGGCGCGCAAGCTCCTTGCCGACGGCCTGGAACTCACCCTGCTGGACACCGGGCGTCCGGGCGGACGTGCTGCGCCCGCCGCATTGCCGCTGCAGCATGAACATCCGGTCCATGCCGGGCGCGTGCGCAGCGTGCGCGGCTGGCTGGGTGCTTTCGAGGTGGACATCGAGAGCGCCAATCCGGTCGATCTCGATGTCTGCACCCGCTGCAATGCCTGCCTGGCAGCCTGCCCCGAGGGCGCGATCGGGCTGGACTACCAGATCGACCTGCAACGCTGCACCGGGCATCGCGATTGTGTGCAGGCCTGCGGCGCCATCGGCGCCATCGACTTCAACCGCGGCCCTCGGGCGGACACGCTGCAAGTCGATCTGGTGCTCGATCTGCAGCCGCAGCCCAGCCTGTCGCTGCATCAGCCGCCGCAGGGCTATTACGCCCCGGGCTCCGACCCGCTGGCGCTGGTGCGCGCCGCGACTGAACTGCGCGATCTGAAGGGCAGCTTCGACAAGCCCCGGTTTTTTCAGTATGACGCCAAGCTCTGTGCGCACTCCCGTAACACCCTGCTGGGTTGCCACGCCTGTATCGACATCTGCTCCGCGCAGGCCGTGCACAGCCGTGCCCGCTTGCGGCCCGACCAGACACCCCCCATCGCCGAGGCCGATTCCATCCTACCCACCGCCGCGCAAAAAAAGCCCTTCGTCGAGCAGATCGAGATCGACCCGCATCTATGCGTCGGCTGCGGCGCCTGCACCACGGTGTGTCCCACCGGGGCGCTCACCTACGCCTACCCACGCGCACCGGAAATTGGCGCACGGCTGCGCACCCTGCTGCTCACCGCGCAGAGCGCCGGGCTGAAGCGGCCGACGCTGCTGTTCCACAGCCAGGAAACCGGTGCGGAACTCATCGGGCAGCTTGGTCGGCTCGCGGCGGCAGATCCCCGCGTTCGCGGCCTGCCCGCCCACGTTATTGCGGTGCCGCTGTGGCATATCGCCTCGGTGGGCATGGAGCTTTGGCTGTCCGCATTTTCCTGGGGCGCGGCAGAGATTCTGGTCTTGTCCGACAACACCGAGGCCCCGGCCTATCTCCATGCCCTCCAAGGCCAGATGCAGCTCACCGAAACCCTGCTGCACGGCATGGGTTATCGCGGGGCACGGCTGCGTTTGTTGCAGACTGCCGATGCGCGAGAACTCGATGCCTTGCTGGCGCCGCCGCGACCAACAGGTGCGGTTCCCAGCATCCAGGCGCAGTTCGCCGCCCTACCGCAGAAGCGCGCCACGCTCGATCTCGCGCTCGACCATCTGATCCGCCATGCGCCCGTGCAGGAGGTGGGGTCGGGCGCGGCCGTCATCCCCCTGCCGCATTGCGCGGGTTCTCCCCTTGGCGCCATCCGGGTGGACGCCAGCCGCTGCACCCTGTGCTTGAGTTGTGTCGGCGCCTGTCCTGCGGGGGCTTTGGCCGACAACCCGCTGGCGCCGCAACTGCGTTTCATCGAAAAGAACTGCGTGCAGTGCGGCCTGTGCGTCAAGACCTGCCCGGAAGACGCCATCCGTCTGGAGCCGCGTCTGCTTTGGGGGCCTCAGCGCAGCGCGCCGCAGGTGCTCAACGAAGCCCAGCCCTGGCGCTGCGTGCGCTGCGGCAAGCCCTTCGGTACGGTGCAGGCCATCGAGCAAATGGTGGCCAAGCTCTCCGGCCACCCGGCCTTCGCGGGCGACGCAGCCAATCGGCTGAAAATGTGCAGCGACTGCCGGGTGATCGACATGCATACCCGCGCCGACACCACCATGCACGACCTGCCCTGATCGCCATGCTGCAACCTCTGTCGATGCAACACCCTGATGTGGAGCTGGCCGCGCCCGGCAGCGATGAAGACGCCGCCCGCGCCGATCTCTGGGGATTGCTTGCGCTGCTGTTCATCGCGCCGCCCTCGCAACCAGTGCTGTCGCAACTGGCGAGCATGTTGGCGGTCGAAAATGCTGACCAAAGCGCGCTGCACTTGGCCTGGAGCAATTTGCTGAACACTGCCGCCGCGGTGACGCCCGAAGAGGTTCGGGATGAATTCGAAATCCTGTTCGGCGGCACGGGGCGGCCTGCGGTGTATGTCTATGGCTCGTTTTACCTGGCCGGCGCGCTGCATGAAAAGCCTCTGGCCCGGCTGCGCGCGGATTTGCAGGACATCGGGCTGGCCCGCCGCACCGACCTTGGGGAAAGCGAAGACCACTTCGCCATCCTCGCCGAAACCATGCGCTATCTCATTGCGGGGGACGACCCTGCGGTGTGCAACCTGACGCGGCAGCGCGATCTGTTCCAGCGCCACATTCAGCCCTGGGGCGCCCAGATGTGCGAGGCCATCGAGGGCGATCTCGCGGCGCGGTTCTACCGCGCGCTGGCTGTGTTCACCCGCGAATTTCTCCAAGTGGAGCAGATGGCTTTCGATTTGCTGGATTGAGCTGGCTTTACGCTGTTTTTGCGGGCAGCTCCGGCTTGCAGTTCAGGCAAGGCGCCTGCACCAGGTGGCCGTGCCACAGACCGTGGGCACCTTTGTCATCGGCCTGTTCTTCCTGCCCGAGACCAAGGATCGGGGATTTACGCCAAGGATTAGGGACACAGCGCCTTGTGCGTTGAAACTCAACCAGCAAATAGAGGTAGAGGGGCACCGCCAGCATGAGGCGGCGCGTTGCACCAATATCGGCTAAACAGGTAAGTAACTTGATCTGATTGCCTCAGGGCTGCAGCGAATCCGTCGAGATCTACTCGGCCACGGCTCAACGTCCTCGCTGAAACTGGTCCAATAGTCGCTCGCGCCACAGGGCAAGGATGTCGCTTCGCGTGAGCATGCCAACGACCCGACCAGAGCCATCACTCGCTATCACAGGAAGCCGTCCTATGTCATGGGCCGAGAGTTTCAAGATGGCCTCAGCAAGGGTGGTTTCCATGTTCACGCAAACGGCGGGGTCTCTGACTAAGCTTCCCAATTGCTGCGTGGCATCAATGTCAGCGCCATACAAACTTTTGCGCGTGATCACGCCAAGGGCCGCGCCGTTTGCATCGACGACGGCGTAGCCTTGGTGATAACTTCCCGGCGCGTGAGTGTCCAACCAAGCCCGCACTTCGGCCACACTTTGCGTTGCCAGTAATGTGACCGGCTTGAGGCTGGCATAGTCGCTCACGCGGGCCTGAGTCAGTGGATCGGCTTGGTACGAATGGGGTACGTGCAGCCCGCGGCGGCTGATTTTCTCCGTCATGATGGTTTGACGCATCAGCAGACTGGATACGAGAAAAGCCGTGCCGCAACCAATGAGAAGTGGGAGCAGCCCTGCTACCTGCCAAGTGGTTTCTAGAGCAAATATCACTGACATAAAAAGGGCGCGGGAAGAACCCGCGAAAATGGCGGCCATTCCCACTAGAGCTGCCAGGTTTGGGCTCAGGCCGAGTTGCGGGAACATGACAGCGCTGATATGACCCAGAGCCGCGCCCAGGCAGGCGCCTATGGTCATTAACGGAGCCAGCGTGCCCCCAGAGGTTCCACTACCCAACGCGATGGTCCACGAAACCAACTTGGCCGCACCGAGCAGCCAAAGTGCAGGACCGAGGAGATTGCCTGAAAGTGCGTCCGTGATGTTGCCGTATCCCACGCCCAAGGTTCTTGGTTGCCACCAACCAATCAGGCCTACTGCCACCGCGCCTATGGCAGGCCACCACATCCAGTGGACTGGCAAATGATCGAACGCATCTTCCACCGCATAGACGCCTTGGGTAACAAGCACGGCTGCAAGTCCGACCACAGCCCCAAGGGGTACGCAGGCCAGTAAGGCTGGGGCTTGCGGCCAAGCCAGCGGGGGCATGACAAAAAACGGCGTAGCGCCTACGAACAGCGTGCGCACGATTTCAGCAGAAACGCAGGCGGCCAGCACCGGCAGCAACGCGGCTGGGCTGAACTCGAACAGCAGCAATTCGATCGCGAGCATCATTGCAGACAGTGGCGTGCCAAACACGGCTGCCATGCCTGCGGCGGCGCCTGCGGCCAACAGGACCTTGCGCTCGTTGGGGGTGATGGAGATCCATTGGCCCACCACCGAACCCAAGGCGCCGCCGGTGGCAATGATCGGCCCTTCGGCGCCAAATGGTCCGCCAGTGCCAATGGAAATAGCCGCTGACAGGGGTTTGAGAAAGAGCACGCGCAGCGAAATGCGGCTGCGATTGACCAACACCTGTTCCATGGCCTCCGGGATGCCATGGCCGCGAATAGCGGCAGATCCATATCGCGCCATGACGCCTACGATGAGGCCGCCGATGATGGGTACGCCAATGATCCAAGCGCCCAGTACGGTGTCCGTTGGGCTTACCAGACTCCAGCCGATGCGGCCCTGGAAGCTAAGGTGTGTGACGAGCCCGATCAGCGCCATGAGCAGTTGTGCAATCAACTCTGCCGCGACGCCGATCCCTAACGCCAGCAGCAAAATGAACACAGTCCGCGGGTGGATTCCGCCGGGAGCGCGGTTCAAATCCTCCGTTCCAATGGATAGTTGATCGGCCGGTTGTACAGGCAGGTTTTTGTGGGGTGATCTAGCAGAAGCGGGGCTCATGAAATGGTGGCACAGACTGAGGGTGCAGGGCTGCTTCGAGAAAAGAAAAACGACAAAGCAACAACCATCTATCTCGAGCGTTCAGTACAGCAGAATACGAAAGATCAGTGAAATTTGATGTGTCAAAGTGTGGCAAAACCTGTTGCCGATCAAGTGACCTTGCTTCGGCGTGTCAACATCGCGCCTGAGTTTTCGTTAACCATCCATGTTCATCAAATCGATCAAACGCAGGAGCTTTCTCTCCATTTGGCGCGACCACAAAGTGATCGCCGGGCTGTTGTTTGCATTCGTGGTGCAGCCAATGCCTTCCGTTAACGCGCAACCGGTCCCGGAATTCGTCCATTTCCAGGCCGAATGGCGCGTCACTCTGAAAAATGACGGTCAAGGCACAGACTCTCGCGGCGCGCAATGGCTGGTCTCACCCTCACGCCGAGGGGCGCGCTTGCCGTGCTGCTGCGTCGGCTGCACTGGGTGCGCGGTGCAAGCGGAGAAGTGCGCGACGGCAAGCCCGAGCTGCTCTCGGCCAGCAATCAGCGGGGGGATAGCCCGGCCACGCTGATGCAGATCGAGCATGGGCGTATGCAAGTGACGACTGCCGATCAGGCGGCATCTGCGCCGACGACACCGATACAGCCCGCGCCGCCCGGGCTCACCGATCCGCTGACGCTGAGCTGGGGTTATCTGCAGCGCCCGCCGCCTACCCGCACCTTCACCGTGCCCTTGCTCATCAATGACAAGGTGCAGACCGCCCACATCACGCCGCAGCGCACCACGTTGAAATGGCAGGGCCAGGAGGTGGCGTGCACTCTGCTCGACGCTCACAGCGCGCAGAGCAGTGCCACTTTGCGCATCTGGCTGCGGCAAAGCGATGGCTTGCCGCTGCAGGTCGAACTCGGCATGGGCGACCGCTACGGGCTCGATGTGGTGCAGACTCTGGCAGCGGTACCGGATGGGCTGCCCGCCGCACATGTTCAGCACTGAACCGTAGGCGTCGGCGAAGCGCTACGCTATATGCATGAACGAGAATGGCACAGCAGACGACAAGGCGCCCCTGCCACCCGCGGATACGGCGAGGGTGCGCTTGCAGATCAAACAAGGCACGGCGCTCGGGCCCGGCAAGGCCGCGCTGCTCGAAGCGCTGGAGCGCACTGGCTCGATTTCAGCCGCCGGGCGGGCGCTCGACATGAGTTACCGCCGCGCCTGGCTGCTGATTCACAGCGTCAATCAGGCTTACAAAGAGCCGTTGGTCGAAGCCTCCAAGGGAGGCGCGGGCGGAGGCGGTGCGCAGCTCACCCCGCTGGGGCGCGAGGTGCTGTCGATCTACCGGCGCATGGAACGCAAGGCGCTCAGGGCCATTCAGCCCGACCTCGACGTGCTGCAAAAGCTGCTGCGCGAGTGAGGCTTCAGGAAGCGCGTCAGTGCGGCCAGCACATCAGATGCTCGGCGCGCAGATGCGCCACCACGGGCGCGCCCGCACGCAGGCCGTGGTGGGCAATCAGCCGCAGCGGGGCGCGCAGCCACAGCCGGGCGTCGCCGCAGCGCATGGCCAGAGTCGCGCTCGCGCCCTGAACCACCAGGTGCTCGACCTGGCCTGAGACCGGGTTTTCCAGATCGGCGGACTGGCTCGGTTTGAGCGGGGGCAGACGCACCTCGTCGGGCGACACGGCCCAGTCCACCAAGCCGCCGATCTCGCTCGACGCCATCAAGGGCGCCCACAGCGGCAGCCCGCCTTCTTCCCACTGCAACAGCGTCAGCCCGCGCTCAACCGCGTGGCGCAACACGCGCGCGGTAAAGCGGTTGCGCACGCCCAGCAGCGCCGCAGCCGCCTGATTGGCCGGATGCGCGAACACCTCGGCAGGCGGCCCCTGCTGAATGACCTGCCGACCCGAGAGCAGCACCACCCAGTCCGACATGGCCGCCAGGCTGGCATCGTGCGTGGCGGCCAGCGCCGGCATGGAGAGCTCGTGCATGCGCGACACCAGCTCGGCCATGATGTCGTCGCGGGTGCTGGCATCGAGCGCTGAAGTGGGCTCGTCGAGCAGCAGCACCTGCGGCTGCCGCGCCAGCGCCCGGGCCAGTGCTACGCGCTGCTGCTGTCCGCCCGAAAGCTGGGCGGGGCGCAACTCGGTCTGCTGCGCCAGCCCGACCGACTGCAACAACTTGACGGCCGCCTGCCGCTGAGAGCCCAGCGCCCCGCCCAGCGCATAGGCCACGTTCTCCCAGGCGCGCAAATGCGGAAACAGCGCATACCCCTGCGGCAGATAGCCCACGGGCCGGCGCTGCGGCGGCAGGGCGCCGAAAGGCGGGCCCTGGCTGGGAATGAGCCCCGCCAGCGCCTTCAGCACCGTGGACTTGCCTTCGCCGCTGGAGCCGAGTAGAGCGGTGAAGCCGTGCACCTCGAAATCGACGTCGAGCGTGATCGGCTGGCGGATCTGGATATTGACGTGCAGGCTGGCGGGCGAGGGCATGATGTCCGGCAGGGGGTTCAGGCAAGGCTCAGGCAAGGTTCAGCCGCCGCGCGGCCCGCGCCGCGACAGCGCGCCGAGCAACAGCGGCAAGGGCAGTCCGATAAGGAAGAACAGCCAGAGCAGCGGGTACACCGCGGGCAGGCCGGTGTCTTGCAGGTTGACCCACAGCTTCACCGGAATGCCCTGCGGGTAATACGCCACGATCAGCACAATGCCGAACTCACCCAGCGCTCGCACCCAGGCCAGCGCCACCCCGGCGGCCAGACCCAGCCCCGAAAGCGGCACGGTAATGCGCCAGAAAGTGCGCCAGGGCGACTGCCCCAGGGTGAGCGAAATCTGCTCTAGCTCGCGCGGCACGCCCTCAAACGCCGAGCGCGCGGCGACGATGAAATACGGCGCGCTGCCATACACCTGCGCCAGCAAAAAGGCCGAGGGCGTGTTGGTGAGACTGAGGCCGAGATGATTCAGCGGCTGGCCGATCCAGCTGTATGGCCCGTAACTCATCGATAGCAACAGGCCCATGGCCAGCGGCGGCGTGAGCAGCGGCAGCAGCACCAGCATCTCCATGATCCACTTGCCGCGAAAGTCGTGCCGGGCCAGCCACCAGGCCACCGGCGTGGCAAACATCACCACGATGGCCACGGCGATCAGGCTGTAGCTCACCGACACCCAGAGCGAGCCCAGGTCGCCTTGCTGCAGATGCAGCGTTTGCCACGGCGTGCTGATGAACAACCCGGCAAAGGGCAGACTGAGAAACAGCAGCCCGGCCAGCCCGGCGCCCGCCACGATCCACGCGCGTCGCGCAGGCGTCTGCTTGGCGTGCGGCGCAAAGAACGGGGCTGCGGCGGTGTCCAGCGGGGTCAGGGTCATGCCGTCATTGTCGTCGCAGCCCGAGGCTCAGAGCACGAGTCAATGAGCCGTTCAACGAGCCGGATGGAGATCGCCGCCCTTGGGAGCGCTATAGCCGTATTGTTTGAACAAGGCCTGGCCCTCGGCGCTGGTCATCAACTTGACGAAAGCCGCGCCCGCCTTGGGATTGGGCGCGTTTTTCAGCACCGCGGCATAAAACACCAGCGGCTGGGTGGACAGGGTGTCGGTCTTGCCGTTGGGGAGCTTGATGTCGAAGTGCACCTTGCTGTACCACTTTTCGATCATGGCGGGATCGCTGAGATTGATCTCTCCGGGCAGCTTGATGTAGGGCAGCTTGTGCGAAATCACCGCGCTCAAATAGCCCGAAGTGGCGTCGAGCTGGCCCGACTCCAGGCGCGAGAGCAGCGAGGGCTCGGTGAAAATTTGCTGCTCGTTTTCGACCTTGCCCAGAATTTTGTCGGCCAGTCCCGGCTGCTTGTAAAACTCTTGCGCCAGCAGCATGGTGAACACGATATTGCGGCCCTGCGGGTCGGTTTTCGGGTCGGTGCGGCCAAAGCGCAGGCCCGGTTTTTCGAGCACTTCGTACCAGGGCATCTTCCCGGCGGCAGCGGCCTTGAAGTCGGCGGCGAACTTGCTCTTGTCGCTGTAGGCAATCACCATCTGCGTGCTGGCCACCGGCACGGCGGTGTCGATCAGTCCGGCTTTTTGCAGCACCTCGATGGGGCCAGGAGTGATGGAGACGAACACATCGGGGTTGATCTGCTTGGCCGCGATCAGGTGCGCCAGGCCGAACGCTCCGGCGCCCTGACCCTGATACTGCACCTTGTCCTGCTTGGCGATGGCCGGGCCGAGCGCCTTGTCCATCAAGGCGCCCATCGAGCCGGCATAGGCCACCGACAAAACCGGCTCGGCCGCCGAGGCGACCGTCATGCCGCCCAGGCCAATGGCGGTTGCGAGGGAGAGTTTCAACAGAATACGACGATGCATCAATGGCTCCTTGGTAGATATTCGAGAACAGGCGGATCGAGCGCAACTGTGCGCTCAACGCGATGTTTAGAGAAATATAACGAAGTGGGCCGAAGCGCAGTGTTTTCAGGTGTAAACGCAGCGCGGCCGCGGACTCAGACCAGGCCGGTTCAGCCGGATTCGCCAGACTGGCGTTCGCGCAATTGTTCGGCCACGCCCTGCATGGCGCGATCCATCAGACCCTGCGCTTCCAGCGGCAGGATGAGGCCCTGCGCGGCCATGCGCTCCAGCGCGCGGCGGGTCATGGAATGCGCCCGGCCGCCCACCTTGCTGGAGAACATATAAAACAGCCCTTGCGGACTGCGCCAGGTCAGTTGCGCCCGCGCGTTGCGCCCCTGAATCTGCAACTGCACCCAGGTGCCGATGTCGAGCGAGGCGATCAGCCCCGCCACTTCGGAGGGCGAGAGCAGCGCAGGCTCGCCCGGCGGCACGCTGACTGGGCCTTGCTGCGAATCGGCCACCTCAGCCGCGATGGGTTGCGACTCGGCGGGCACGTCGCTGGCTTCGATCAGCCCGCTGGTGAGTTTTTCTTCGTTGCGCACCAGCGCTTCGGGCATGGCGGCGGCCGCCGCCGCATTGGTCTGCGGGTGCAGCAGCCGTGACCATTCGCGCTGCAGCAGCAGGGCGTCGTCGCGCGAGGTGGCCTGCTGCGCCTCGCCCTGACCGCGTATGGCCTGCGCCTGCGCGTCCATCAGCCATGACATGAACTCCTGGCGCTTGTCGGCAGGCAAGGAAATCAGGTCGAGACCTTGGCCCAGCCGTTGCACCAGCGTAGGCAGAAGTTTGAGTAGCGCCTTTCGATCGGCTTCGGCGGTCTTGGGCTGCACGCTCCAGATCAGATCGCTGGCGGTCTGCTTGTAGGTCTGGGTGACCTCGGCGTCTTCCCCAAAGCGCAGCACGGATTCGGCCAACACCGTGGACCAGTGCTCGAGCATGAACTCGCGCAACTGGGGATGGGTGTGCAGCCGGGCGAACACTTCGTGCAGATGCCGATACAGCGCGCCGTGCAGCAGGCTGCGGAACTCGGCGCGGCGCAGGGCATCGACCGCATCGGCCTGTTGCTGCTCCACCGCGGCGGCGCTCTCGGCGATGTGACGCTGCAGATCGGCGAGTTGTTGCTCGAACACCGTGGCGTCGTCTTCCTCGGCGTTGACCACGGCTTCCACCATGCGCGACAGAAACGGCAGGAAGCGCTGGGCCGCGGGCTCTTCCACGCTGGAAAAACCCGCGCTGTATTCGGCCACGCGGTTGAGCAGCTTGCGCGTCGGGTGGTTGCGCGAGGAAAACAGGCTGGCGTCGCGCAGACCCAGACGCAGCACCGGGATTTGCAGCCGCGCCAACTGAGCTTTGACCGCAGGCAGCAGCTTGGGGTCGGCCAGGATGTGATCGAACAGCAGCGAGACCACGTCGATGGTGAGCCGCTCCAGCGGCCGGTTGGCGACCTCGTAGAGGCTTTGCCGATGCTGCTCGATGAGGTTCACCGTCGCCGCGGAAGCGGCGGGCTCGTCGCGCCAGTTCACCTCGCGCAGCCCCAGGCGGTCGGTCAGCAGCAGACGGTCGAGCGCATCGCGCAACTGCGGGTTCAGGCCATATGCCTGACCGAACACCGAGGGGCCGAAGCCCGAAGCCGCAGGGCCCGTCGGGCCGGTGGGGCCGAAGCCGGAGGGTGCAAAGCCGCTTTGGCCACCGTCCGGCGCGCCCGAAGGCGCCGTGGCGAAACGCCCGGCGAGCAATTGCTGCAAGGCTTCCAGATGCAGCTCCGCGCCGGTTTGCGCGGCGTTGACCAGCGCCTGCTCGTCCACCGCTGTGGCGGCGGCGCTGCGTGCGGGCGCGCGGCGCTGCTGACGGTATTGCGCGGGCTCGACCTGCAGCTCGGCCAGACGCTTGTTGTAGAGCGAGTAAGTGTCTTTGAGTGCGGCCGACATGCCCTTGCCGAAAGCTCGCAGCAGCCCCAGGCGCTCTTCCGCGTCGAGATCGACCACGCCGAGCGCGTGGTGCAGCGATTTGCTGAACACCTCGGGCCGCAGCGGGTTGGTCTGCGGCGCGGCGTGTTCGCCCGCGCGCAGGCTGTCGAGCCGCGCGCCCAGATCGCGCACCTCCCACTGGGCTTCGGATTCGAGCATGTGCGTGAGGCGCGAGACTTCCACCCCTTCTTCGAGATCGGATTCATCGACCAGACTGAGCGCCTCGAGCTGCAGTTCTCGCGGCGTGACCGGCTTCTGGCCGAGAATTTCTTCGTCGAGCACTTGATGAAAGCGGTCGACGAAGGCCTGGATCAGTCGGCCTTCGTTCTGCCGCAGCGCGTGACTCATGTCGGAGAACTGCTGCCGATCCCGCCCGTTGCCCGCCGCTTCGGCCTGCTGTTCCAGCGCCTCGATGACCTGGCGCACGACCGAGCGCATCAACTCGTCCGAGCGGGCAATGGCGTCATCGATGCAGGACTGGAAAATTTCGGAAGGCAACATGGGCTGTCAGACGGTTTTGCCCTGCGAAAACGGGCATTTTTCACACTGTAAACCGAATTGTCATGCGCTTTCCTGCTTTTCTCCTTGACAGGGTTTCATCTGCCCGCTGTGCGTTGCAGCTTCACGCCAACTTCATAGCCTCGAGGCTATGCGCCTCAAGCGCAGTCGTGCGCGCAGCAGGTGCTGCGGGCGCTGGCCTTAACGTCTGCGGCAACGGCAGGCGGCGGGGCGATGCGGCCGTGCGTCTGCAATTCATGGCGCAGATCGCGTGCCGCCTGAACCATGTGCCGCAACGCCGCTTCGGTTTCCGGCCAGGCGCGGGTTTTGAGGCCGCAGTCCGGGTTGACCCAAAGTCGTTCGGGCGCGATGAGCTGCGCGGCGCGGCGCAGCAGTCGGGCCATGTCGGCCGCCGAAGGCACGCGGGGCGAATGAATGTCGTACACGCCGGGGCCGATGTCGTTCGGGTAGGCGAAGGCGCCGAAGCCGTCGAGCAGTTCCATATTCGAGCGCGAGGTTTCGATGGTGATGACGTCGGCGTCCATCGCCGCGATGGACGGCAGAATGTCGTTGAACTCCGAGTAGCACATATGGGTGTGAATCTGCGTGTCATCGCGCGCCACGCCAGCCGATACCCCAAACGCTCGCACCGCCCAGCTCAGGTATTGCGGCCAGTTGTCGCGCTTGAGCGGCAGGCCCTCGCGGAAGGCGGGTTCGTCGATCTGGATGATGGCGATGCCCGCGTTCTGCAGATCGCTCACCTCGTCGCGCACCGCCAGCGCGAGTTGCAGCGCCACCTGGTCGCGCGGCAGATCGTCGCGCACGAAGCTCCATTGCAACAGGGTGATCGGCCCGGTGAGCATGCCCTTGACCGGTCGCGGGGTGAGTGCCTGCGCGTGCCGCGCGGTATCCACCGTCATCGGCTCGGGCCGCCACACATCGCCCCAGATGATGGGCGGCTTGACGCAGCGCGAACCATAGCTCTGCACCCAGCCGCCCGCGCTGAAGGTGTAGCCCCAGAGCTGTTCGCCGAAAAATTCCACCATGTCGTTGCGTTCGGCCTCGCCATGCACCAGCACGTCCAGGCCGATGTCTTCCTGTTTGCGGATGACGGCGGCGATCTCTTCGCGCATTTTCTGCAGATAGTCGGTATGCCGCAGTTCGCCGCGGCGCCAGGCGGCGCGGGCAGCGCGAATTTCGGCGGTCTGCGGGAAGGAGCCGATGGTGGTCGTGGGCAGCGGCGGCAGGTTCAGTCGCGCGTGCTGCGCGGCGATGCGCTGGGCATAGGGCGCGCTGCGCCGGGCGTCGGTCTCGGTGAGCGCCTCCACGCGGCGGCGCACTTGCGGCAGGGTCACACGCGGACAATTGCGGCGCGACGCCAGCGCCTCGGCGTTGGCCCGCAGCGCGTCGCGCACGGCGTCTTCGCCCTGATCGAGCGCCGTGGCGAGCACGCGCAGTTCCTCGAGCTTCTCTTCCGCAAAGGCCAGCCAGGGACGCACTTCGGGGTTGATCCGCGCGCCCGCGCCGTGTTCTGCGGCCAGACTGACGGGCACATGCAGCAGCGAACAAGAAGGCGCGATCCACAGCCGCTCGCCCAGCGCGGCGTGCAGCGGCCGCAAGACGCGCAGCGAAGCGGCCAGGTCGCTGCGCCACACATTGCGACCGTCGATGATGCCCGCAGACAGCACCCACTGCGGCGGCAGCGCCTCGCGCCAGAGGTCGATCTGCTGCGGCGCGCGCACCAGATCGAGATGCACGCCATCGACCGGCAGACCCGCCAGCGTGGCCGGGGCGAAGCTGATCGACTCGAAGTAGGTGCTCAGCAGCAACTTGGGGCGCAGCGCCCCGGCCTGCGCGGGCAGCGCGGCGTAAAGCGTGGGCAGCAGGTCGCGCCAGGACGTGTCGAGATCAAGGGTGAGCGCGGGTTCGTCAAGCTGCACCCACTCCACCCCCAGCCCGGCCAGCCGGGCCAGCACCCGGGCGTAGGCGCGCGACAGCGCGGGCGCCAGGCTCAGGCGATCGAAACCGGGCTGATGCGATTTGGAGAGCCACAGAAAAGTGAGCGGCCCGATCAGCACCGGTTTGGGCGCATGTCCGGCCTCTTGCGCTTCGCGCACGCGGTCGAACAGCGCATCAAAACCGCCGTCAAAAGTCGTGGCGGAGTCGAGTTCGGGGACGAGGTAGTGATAGTTGGTGTCGAACCACTTGGTCATCTCCATCGCAGGCTGCGCCGCATTGCCGCGGGCCAGCGCGAAGTACTGCTCCAAACCGAGTGTGCGGGCATCGAAGCCGAAGCGCGCGGGCAGTGCGCCGAGCAGCGCGGCGGTATCGAGCATGTGGTCGTACAGGGCGAAGTCGCCGACTGCGGCAAAGCGCAATCCGGCATCTCGTTGCTTGGCCCAGTTCGCGGCTCGCAGTTGCGCCGCGGTGGCCTGCAGCTCAGAAACCGAGCTTTTGCCCTGCCAGAAATTTTCGAGGGCGAACTTCAGTTCGCGTTGCGGGCCGATGCGCGGATAGCCCAGGATGTGTGTGGTGGTCATGCCGTTACTCCAAGATGAATTGAATGCAGGCGGCAGTTTGCGCATCGGGATCAATTGAATCAAGCGACGAATTTTTAGGTTATGCTGAATTTCATTCAGCTTGTGCCTGCCATGCTCGAACTTCGCCATCTGCGCTCTCTTATCGCCATCGCCGAGACCGGTCGCATCAACGCCGCGGCCGAGGCCGTGCATCTCACGCCGTCGGCGCTGTCGCACCAGTTGCGCGCGCTGGAAAGTCACTACGGCATGCCGTTGTTGCTGCGCGACGTGCGCGGCCTGCGCTTCACCCCGGCGGGCGAGCGTCTGCTGGCGCTGGCGCGGCAGATGCGCGAAGCGCAGCAGGCCGCCGAGCACGATTTGCAGCGCATTCAGGGCGATACCCGCGGCACCCTGCGGGTGGTTCTCGAATGCCACACTTGCTTCGAATGGCTGATGCCGGTGCTCGACGCCTTTCGTCAGCGCTGGCCCGATGTCGAGGTCGATCTGGTCTCGGGTTTTCACCGCGACCCGCTCACGCTGCTGAGCAAGGACAAGGCCGATGTGGTGATCGGCGCGCTGCGCCCGCCCGGGCGGCAGTGGGCTTCGCTGCCGCTGTTTCGCTTCGAAATTCTGCTGGCGCTGCCACCTGGCCATGCCCTGTGTGCGAAGCGCAGCGTGCGCGCCGTCGATCTTCAGGGCGAGACGCTGATCACCTACCCCGCGCCGGATGAGCGTATCGACCTCATCCGCGAGGTGCTGCAGCCTGCGGGCATCAGCCTGCCGCGCCGCACGGCGGAACTCACCATCGCCATTCTGCAACTCGTCGCCAGCAGGCGTGGCGTCGCAGCGCTGCCCAACTGGGCGCTCAAACCCTCGCTGGACAGTGGTTATGTGCAGGCCCGTCGCATCGGTCCGCGCGGGCTGTGGAGCGAGTTGCACGCCACCGTGCCGCGAGACCTGGCGCAGCGGCCTTATGTGCGAGATCTGGTGGAAATGGCACGCCAGAGTGTTGCCACGCATCTCGACGGCGTGCAACTGCTGTGACCATGGCCGATCAGGGCGCCGGGGCAAACTGGGCGGAGCGGCAAGTTCAGCGCCAGCACCGCACAATCTATGCTGGTTTCAACCCCTGAAAACCCCTCGAAGGAGCTTCGAATGACCCATAAAACCCTCACCCTGCACACCGCCGACGGCCAGACCATCGGCGCCTATGTGGCCGAGCCCGCGGGCAAACCCAAGGGCGGCATCGTTGTCGTCCAGGAAATTTTTGGCGTCAATGCGCACATCCGCAGCGTGGCCGATGGCTATGCGGCGGCGGGCTATCTCGCCATTGCGCCGGCCGTTTTTGACAGTGTGGAGAAAAACGTCGAACTCGGCTACGACCAAGCCGGCATGGAAAAAGGCATCGCCCTGGTTTCCGCGCTGGGTTTCGACCGCGCTCACGCCTCGGTGCAGGCTGCAGCCAAGGCCGTGGCCGCTGCAGGCAAGGTCGGTGTGGTGGGCTACTGCTGGGGCGGCACCATTGCCTACCTCACGGCTATTCGTGATGGCCTTCCCGCAGTGAGCTATTACGGCGGCCGAAATGTGCAGCTGGTGGGCGAAAAAACCCAAACGCCGCTGCAGTTTCACTACGGCCTGCGCGATGCCCACATCTCAGAGGCCGATCGTGAGGCCGTGCGCGCGGCCAACCCTCAAGCCGAGTTCTATGTGTACGAAGCCGACCACGGTTTCAACTGCGACGCCCGCGCCAGCTTTGATGCAGCCGCTGCCCAACTGGCGCGCGAGCGGGCGCTGGCCTTTTTCGCCAAGCATGTCGGCTGAAAGGTTTACCGCAGGGCGTGCGCGATACTGACGGATTTGCGCGATCCATTCATGGCCCTGCACCGCATCCGCCGTATTTCCGCCCCTGCCGCTGAGTGTTGGCCGGCCGCGTTGCCCGCCGCGCGGCGCAGCGGCATCGAGAGCTGGCTGACCGATCCGGGCTCGCTCACCCAGCGTTTGCGGCGCAGCAGCGCACGCTTCGAGTTGCGGCTGCTGCGCCAAGGCCCGGCGCGCGCCCTGCGCGATGAATATCCGCTGCTCGGCCTGCCGCAAGGCCGCAAGGTCTGGCGCCGCGACGTGCTGCTGGTGGCCGATGGCGTGCCGCGGGTGTTGGGGCACAGCGTGTGCGCGCTGTCCGCGCTGCGCGGGCCGTGGCGGCTGCTGCGGCATCTGGGCGTCAAGCCGGTGGGCGATGCGGTATTCACGCGCCCGCAGACCCGGCGCAGCGCCATGCGGGTCAAGCGTTTGTCGGCGGCTCATCCCCTGCTGCGGCTGGCGCGCCGCAACGGGTGGGCCCGCGAAGACGCGCTGTGGTCGCGGCGTTCGTCCTTCGTTTACGGCGGCACGCCTCTCTGGGTGAGTGAGGTTTTTTTCCCGGGCTGAGATTGAGACCAAAGTCACAGACCCGCCCGCCGTAACGGTAAAACTCCTTGATTTTCCGGGAGGAATTTTGTGGAAATTGCGAACTGTCAAATATTTCAGGGCTTGAATTTATATACTCCGCCCTGTATTTGTAACGTCTTGCAACGCCAAGATTCTGAATGTCACGCGTTGCGCAATCTCCCCACCTTTTTCTCCCAGGAGAACCACCATGCTGGTCAACAACCTCCGAGAACGCTATTCACCGATGTACTTCCTCGCCGCACTGGGCGCCGGTGGGCTTGCGGTGTCGTTTTTTATCTATCCCATGTTCCTGCTGCCGCACCCGGATACGCCGATGGTGACGTTCAATCACCTATGGCCCGCGCTCACGGCCGGGGGTAATGCGCTCAATTCGGCGCTGATCGGGATCGATCTGGCGGCGATCATCCTGTTTGCCGTGCTGCATTTCTGGCTGCTGGCGTGGAATCTGCGCGAGTTCAAATTATTCCGCCAGACCGACGCCTACAAAAAGCTGCTGACCTCCAACGCCGAAATCAACCTCATGGCCGTGCCGCTGACCCTGGCGATGACCATCAACGTCGCCTTCCTCCTCGGCGCTGTGTTCGTGCCGAATTTGTGGAGCGTGGTGGAGTGGATGTATCCGGGCGCGATTGCCGCCTTCCTCGCCGTGGGCATCTATGCCCTGCGCATTCTCGGCGCCTACTTCACCCGGCTGTTCGTGCATGCGCAATTCGACTTCGCCGAGAACAACTCGCTGGCGCCGATGGTGTCGATTTTCGCTCTGGCGATGGTGGCCGTGGGCCTGGCTGCACCTGGCGCCATGAGCCATCACCGCGAGATCAACGCCATCGCCATGATGCTGTCGATCTTTTTCGCCAGTGCGGCCATTCTGTTGCTGCTCATCAAGATCGTGCTCGGGTTCGACGCCATTCTGCGCCACGGCATTCAGCCGCAGGCCGCGGGCAGTCTGTGGATTGTCATCCCCATTCTCACTCTGCTGGGCATCACCTGGATTCGCTGGTCCATGGGTCTGTCGCATCAATTCGGCAACATCAACCATCCGACGGATCTGTATGCCGGCGGCGCCAAATCCAACGCGGGCGCCTTCGCGCTGATCTGCCCCGGCGTGGCGTTTTTCGTGTTCGGCATGTTCTTCATCAGCTTCGGTCTGATGATTCCCAAGTTGGTGGGCGCGGGCTCATGGATGTATTACCTGCTCATGGCGCCCCTGATCGCCGTCCAACTCAAAACCATTCAGGTGTACTTCCGCCTGTTTGGCAAGATGCTGATCAAGCCGCGCCTGCAACTGGCGTCGGCCTGACGCCGCTCGGTAGGCAAAAAAGGACGCCGCGGCGTCCTTTTTTCATGCGGCAAAGACTGGTGGGCGCCAATGCCCCCAGGGGCGTTCCTGCTCCAGTTGAGTGGCCAGTTGAAACAGCAAGTCTTCACGCCCCCAGGCCGCCCCGAACTGCACGCCCACGGGGGCGTGCCGGTGAGGTTGGCCAATTGGGTGAACGGGGTGCGGTGCAGATTGTCGAAGGCGAGTTGCTCCACCAGACCGCTGCGGCGCAACACCCCGCCGAGCCCGAACCGCAGAATCAGTTGCAACGCCGTGCGCTGCCACCTTGGCGCCGCCAGCTCGCCGATGCGAGCCGGAGGTTGTGCGCAGGTGGGTGTGAGGTAGAGATCGAAGCGCGTGAACAACTGGCCCAGCGCGCGCATCGGGCTGTTCCAGCGCGCACGCGCCAGGGCATAGTCGCCTGCCGCAAGGCCGCGTCCGATCAACCCCAGAGCCTGGGTGTCCGTCTCGAAAGCCGAAGCGGGCACGCCCTGCTGCTGCCACCAGGTCAACTGCGCCGCCACCTGTCCGAAGTACATCGTCAGGTAATCGCGCGCCAGTTGCATGCCGTCGCCCACGGGGTCGATCCATTCGACGTGATGCCCCAGCGATTGCAGCAATTGCCCGCAATCCGAAGCGGCGCGCGACCAAGCCACATCGACCGCGCCGCCGATGGGCGAAGCCGTGCTCAGTGCAATGCGCAGCCGTTGTGTCGGCGCCTGCAGCTCCTGCGAAAAGGGCCGGGCCGGCGGCTGGACGATGAACGGATCGCCCGGCTCCGGGCCTGCGATGACATCGAGTAGGGCCGCACTGTCGCGTACCGTGCGGGAAATCGCATGGGTGCTGACGGCTCCTTCCCACTGCTCATCGAACTGAGGCGCACAACTCACCCGCCCACGCGAAGGTTTGAGCCCGAACAAACCGCAATAAGCCGCCGGAATACGGATCGACCCTCCGCCGTCTCCCGCAGCCGCCGCCGGCACAATACCCGCAGCCACCGCAGCCGCGGCACCCCCAGAAGAGCCGCCGGGCGTGTGGTCGAGATTCCACGGATTGCGCGTCGGCCCAAACGCCACCGGCTCGGTGATGGCCTTCAAGCCCAGCTCCGGCGTATTGGTCTTGCCGAAAATCAACAGCCCGGCCTGCTCCCACCGCCGCACGACCGCGTCGGTCTGCGCCACTGGTCTGCGGGCCAACGCAGCATTGCCCTGGCTGGTACCGTACCTAGCCAGATCCATGCTCAGGTCCTTGAGCAGAAACGGAACACCCGCAAACGGGGCGTCCCCGGTGCGCGCGTGCTTCAACCCGGCTTTGGCGTGCTCGCGCAAATCTGCGATGACGGCATTGATTCGCGGATTGATCGCATCACAGCGCGCGATTGCGCTTTGCAAGACCTCCGCAGCATCACACTCGCCACGGCGGATACTCTCAGCAAGATCCAGGGCATCCGGAATGTGAGACGGAATGGCAGATGGATTTTGAGTCGACATGTCGTGCTCAATGAAAGCACATCCAGCGGGAAACAAAAAGGCCTCCCGATGAGGGGAGGCCCTCAGCGCTCTTTAGGCGGGAGATTTGGCACAAAATTTGGCATAAAAAACAAAGCCCCGCGGGTTAGGCGGGGCTAAGTTGTTGAATCCACTTGGTGGCCAGGGGCAGAATCGAACTGCCGACACGCGGATTTTCAGTCCGCTGCTCTACCAACTGAGCTACCTGGCCAAAATTTCAGAAACTGCCAGCGCAAAAGCGATTTTTCGGAGCGCTACATTTCCGAAAAACGAACATCCTAGCAAAATTTTTCAGGGCACTCGCAATGTCCGGCTCGTGGCGGCCTATTCGGCGGAGGGGTCTAGATGCGCAGTGGCTTCGTCTTCCTGGACGGACGAGGGTTCATTTCTGTTGCGCGAACCGCGGCCGAGATCGACTCCGAGTTGTTTGATCTTGCGATAGAGGTGTGTGCGTTCGAGCCCGGTTTTTTCGGCTACGCGGGTCATGCTGCCGTTTTCGCGTGTGAGGTGAAATTCGAAATAGGCGCGTTCGAATTCATCGCGCGCTTCGCGCAAGGGGCGGTCCAGCAGGAAGGCGCGTTCTGCGGGCAGGGCCACGGGTTGCTGCGCCTGCACGGCGTTGACGCCGGGCATGACCGCGAGCGGTGAAGCGGGGTTGACGCCGCTGGCGCTGCGGGCCACAGGTTTGGTGAGCGCTTGCGAGACGGATTGCAGGAGCTTCTGCAGGGCAATGGGCTTTTCGAGAAAGGCCATGGCGCCGATGCGCGTGGCTTCTACGGCGTGGTCGATGGTGCCGTGACCGGACATCATGATGACCGGCATGGTGAGCTGTCCGCTGCTGGACCATTCTTTGAGCAGGGTGACGCCGTCGGTATCGGGCATCCAGATATCGAGCAGCACGAGGTCGGGCCGGGCCTGGGCGCGCAGCTGTCGGGCCTGCGCGGCGTTTTCGGCCAGCGATACGGTGTGCCCTTCGTCATTGAGAATTTCCGAGAGCAGCTCCCGAATTCCCATCTCATCGTCAACTACCAAAATACTTGCCATACCGACTCACTCTCATGCTTGCCGCTGGGGCGCATCCACAGAATGTTGTTGCGCCAGCCCAGGGAATATAAGTGAAACGCGCGCGCCGCAAACCGACCCCTCTGACTGCAGGTTCTGAATCTCGATGCGGGCGTGGTGTTCCTCTGCGATTTTTTTCACCACGGCCAGACCCAGACCGGTGCCACGCGGCTTGCTGGTGACATAGGGCTCGAAGGCGCGGTTGAGGATTTTGTCGCTGAATCCGGGGCCGTTGTCGCTCACGCTCAGACGCACGCGCAGGGCGGCGCCAGACGGCGTCGGCAGGGCCTCGGTACGGATGCGCACCTTGCGCTGTGGCTGTGCGGCGACCGCATCAATGGCGTTTTGCAGCAGGTTGTGAATGACCTGCCGCAGCTGCGTGGCGTTGCCGAGAATGTGGGGCAGATCGGCAGCCAGGTCGGCCCTTACCTGCGGCTTTTCTTCGGGGCTGGCGCCATCGTGTGCGGGCAGGCTGGTGTAGAGATTGAGCACGTCTTGGATGAGTGCGTTGAGGTTCATGGCCTCGGGTTTGCCGGCCGGCAGACGCGCGTAGTCGCGGAAGTCGTTGACCATGTGCTGCATGGCCTGGACCTGGTTGACGATCGTGGTGGTGCTGCGTTGGAGCATGTCGCGATCGGCGCCTTCGAGTTTGGCGGCCAGCTTCATCTGCAGGCGTTCGGCCGAGAGCTGGATGGGCGTGAGCGGGTTCTTGATTTCGTGCGCCAGTCGCCTGGCGACTTCGGCCCAGGCGAGCGAGCGCTGTGCGGAGATGACCTCGGAGATGTCGTCGAACACAACGACCGATGCGGGCTGTCCGGGCAAGGCCAGCCGGGCGCCCCGGGCCAGCAAGGTGATGGTGGCGTCGCTGCCCGGCAGCGGGTACTCGATCTGCTGCAGCCAGTGCGGGCTGGGTCCGGCATTGTCTTGTTCGTCGAGCGAAGTAAAGGCATCGGCGATGGTCTGCGCCAGGGCCTGCAGGCTGGGGTGCTGATTCAGCGGCTGCCCGATCAGGCCTTGCAGTGGCGCGCGCAGCAGCCGGGTGGCGCTGGGGTTGGCCAGGGCTAGCCGCTGATCGCTGCCCAGGACGAGCACGCCCGTGCTGAGGTTGTCGAGCACGCTTTGCAGATAAGCGCGCGACGCTTCCAGTGCGTCGTGATTGAACTGCACCTGCGCCCGGGCTTCGGCGAGCTGGTTGGTCATGGCATTGAACGAGCGCACCAGCACGCCGAGCTCGTCATTGCGCTGGAAGTTGGGCTTCTGCCGCAGGTCCCCTTCGGCCACGGCCTTCATGCCGTCGGCCAGCAGCAGCAGCGGCTTGGCCAACTGGTTGCCCAGCACCACAGCCAGCAGCACCGCCAGGAACACGGCGAGAAACAGCGTGAGCGTGAGCGTGGAGATGTACATGCGCTTCAGGCCCTCACGGCCCAGGGCGCGCTCCTGATATTCGCCATACGCGCGCTGCACTTCGAGGGCGCTGCTGGAGATGGCTTGCGGCACGTTCTGGATGAGTTGCAGATAGCGCCCATGCCCGGGCAGGACGAAATGGCGCGTGGGCAGGCTGATCACCACCCGCAGCTTCAGCGTTTGTGGGGTCTGACTGGCGCCGTCGTCGCCGCCTTCGATGTCTGCAATGGAGCCCATGGTGCGCAGCTGCCGCATGCTGTTCGGGCCGGGCAGATCGGGCACCAGCGAGAACGGGTTTCCGCCCGCGGTGACGAGCACCGTGCCATTGCCATCGAACACGGTGATCTGTTGCAGCCCGAGTTGCTGCCGTAGCTGCTCCATCGAGAGCGGAGACAGCAGGGTCGGGTCGTCGGCGATCTGTACCGACAGGTTGCGGGCCTTGGACTGCAGATCGTTCTGCAGCACATTGAGCGTGGTACGCCCCAGGTTCAGGCCCGCACTGAGCGCGCCCTCCACCTTGACGTCGAACCAGGTCTCGATACTGCGGGCGACGAATTGGTAAGACACGGTGTAGATCACCACCCCGGGCAGCACGCCGACCAAGGCGAACACCGCGGCGAGTTTGAACAGCAGACGGCTGCCGAAGCGCCGTTTGTGCAGACGCCAGCCCAGCCGCAGACCGAGTGCCAGCACGACCAGCAGCAACACCCCCGCCACGACAAAATTGATCCAGTACAGCCAGGCAAAGAATGGGCTGGGCTGCCCAGTGTTGTCGGTTGATACCGCCAGCAGAAAAACCAGGAACACCGCCAGCGGCAGGCCCAGCGCCAGCGCCATGCGCGTGGCCCAGCGCGAGGTGCGACTGTCCCAGGCATTACTGCTCGGCCGGGTCATGGCGTCCACACGAAGGGTTGCGGCGGAAAGGTGGCTTCGATTTTCCAGTCCGACTGAGAAGAGACATTGAGCTGAAACGGTCGCGGCAACTGCGACAGATCGAGCTTGAACCGCGCATCGAGTTGGTAGGTCTGACCGGCCGTGAGCTGCGAGGGTTCGGCCACGCGCAGGTGCCGGGTGCGTTGCACCACGCCCAGCGCCTCGTCGAGGCTGTCATAGTTCTGCTGCAGACCGCCCACGGAAACGCGGTAGCGCTGCAGCAGCGGCTGATAGGCCAGTCGCACTTCACGCCGGGCCTGAGCGATGTCCTCGTTGAACCAGTACCAACGCGGGCGCACCACCGTGACCACGGTCTCGAAATAAAGCGCAATGCCGCGGTGAAGCACGTCTTCGAGGCTGCGCGGCAAGGCGAATACGGCGGCCGTGGTGACAAACAAGCCCTCCGGGCTCATGGTCAGCATGAGCGGCTCTTGCGCAGCAGCTTGCGGCGCATGGGGTCGGG
This sequence comes from Thiomonas sp. 13-64-67, assembly GCF_002282795.1. NCBI lineage: Bacteria > Pseudomonadati > Pseudomonadota > Betaproteobacteria > Burkholderiales > Thiomonas > Thiomonas sp. 13-64-67. The sequence goes on along the minus strand of NZ_NCKP01000039.1, from coordinate 17,286 downwards.
GGAGGCGGGGCGGGTTTTCACGATGCTTTGGTGAACAGGGCGTAGAAGAACCCGTCTTGCGAATGAATCGCAGCGCCAGGGCCGGGTTCATCCCCGGTCTGATCGGGCGCGGGTTCCTGCGGCAACAACTGCCCCGGCGCGGGCGATGCTATCGCATCGGCATAGCGGGCGAGGAAGGCCCGGGCCTGCTCCACCCCCTCCTGCGGGAACACCGAGCAGGTGACATAAAGCAGTTTTCCGCCAGGCCGCAGCAGCGGCCAGAGCGCGTCGAGCAGCGCGGCTTGCGTGGCCGCGAGCGCGGGGATGTCGGCGGCACGGCGCAGCCAGCGGATGTCGGGGTGGCGGCGGGCGATGCCCGAGGCGCTGCAGGGCGCGTCGAGCAGAATGCGGTCGAAGGGCTGTCCGTCCCACCAGGTGGCTGGATGGGCGGCGTCGGCGGCGAGGGTGCGCGCCTGTAGGCCGAGGCGGTCTAGGGTGTCTTCCACCCGACGCAAACGCTGAGCGTCTTTGTCGAGGGCGAGCAGGTCGCAATCGCAGCGTTCGAGCAGATGCGCGGTCTTGCCGCCCGGCGCGGCGCAGGCGTCGAGCACGCGCTGGCCCGGCTGGACGTCGAGCAGCGCGGCGGCGTATTGCGCGGCGGCGTCTTGCACGCTCACCCAGCCGCGCTCGAAGCCGGGCAGGCGCTCAACCGCCACCGCCTGCTTCAGAATGAGCGCTTGGTCGAGCAGGGGGTCGTCAGGCGCCGTGCACGGCAGCCCGCACGCAGCGAGCGCGGCCTGATAGGCGGTGCGCGACTGAAGACGGGGGTTCACCCGCAGGGTCATGGCAGGCTGTCGCTGCGCGACCTCGAGCACGCTTTGCCAGTCGGCGGGATAGGCCGACTGCAGGGCCTGCACCCACCAGTCCGGATGATTCCATCTCGCCTCCAGGGTGCTCATTCGCACCGCTTCGATGTCGGCTGTCCGGCTCACAAAGCGCCGCAGCAAGGCGTTGGCAAACCCTTGGGCATGGCGCAGCGAAGGCGTGCGCTTGCATGCTTCGACAGCCTGATTGACCACGGTGTGTGCGGCGTAGTGCGCGGGGGCATCCGGCAGCAGCAGCGCCAACGCGGTCTGCAAGACATCGCGCAGCAGGGGCGGGTGGATCGGCTTGGGCTGCAGATCGGCCAGCAAGGCCCGCGCTGTGCCGAGATGGCGCAAGACGGCAAAGCTCAGCGCCTGCGCGGCGCCGCGCTGGCTGGCATCCCACTTGCCGCGTGTTGCGGCCTGGGGCAAGGCGGTGGAAAGTGAAGCGCCCGCCTTTACCGCGCCAATCAATTGCGCGCAAGCGATCAGATCGCGCCACAAGGGGCGCTGGGCGGACGGAACGGTGGGTTGAGAAGGGGAGGTCACCGGCACATTATCGGTGCAGCCTCCCGCTGGATGAGCCGTTTGAACGGCGAAGGCTCAAGGGCAGATGTAGGCGTAGCCCTCACGGTATTGCAGATTGTGGTGGCATCGAGCAGCACGCGATCTTTAGGGATTTTGCGCGAGGTCAGGGTGTTGTTGCACACGCGGAACGACACGCCCTGCGCCGCGAGGCCGCCGACCAAGCCGGAAAAGTCGGCGCCCTTTCCATCTTCTGCGCCGCTCAGCATGAAGTCGATGCCCGCGCCGTTTCCGACGACCACGATTTTCGCCGTGGGGTCTGCCGCCAGATGGTTGCGTACATTGCCTAGGCAGCGCGAGCCTTGTGCGTCGCCCTGTGTGACGTGATAGACGACTTTCACGGGGCCTTCCTTGTCTGCGCGGCCTTGCGCGCGCGCGGTGGTGCTGACCATGAGTGCCGCGGCGCCAACGGTTGCCGCAGCCAGTGCCTTGCGGCGATTGGGGGTGTTCTCCATTTGTCTCCTCCTTGGGATGGTTGTCGCGTTGCGCTCTGATGGCGTTGCCGCGAAAAAAGATAGGGCCGACTTCAAATCGACTTTGTCATGATGCCTGCGAACCACGCACCGCACAATCCGGGCAAGCACAGACCCTGCGGCGCGTGGGTGTGTGATCAGGACAAGGTGTCGCGCCAGATATTGGTGGCCCACGCCTCGGCGTAGTGCGACTCGACGTCGGACAGCCCTGCCGAGATGCCGCCTGAACCGGGAACGGTGAGATAGGTCTTTTCCTTCTCGTTGTACTGGTGCACCGTGGCGACGTGAATCGCCCGGTCGAAGCTCACCATGCTGTAGCAGGTGTTCATCACCACCGGATGGTCGTTGACCGGCTGGTCGTAAAGCATGGACACAATGGCCGCGGCGGCGACCTTGGCGTGCTGGTTGGCCATGTGGCCCGACTTGGGCATCAGCGGCGAGATCTGGATGGAGTCGCCGAGCACGTGGATGTCTTTGTGTACCGACGATTCGAAAGTTTTATAGTCCACCGCGCACCAGCGGCCGTTCATATTGGCCAGGCCGGTTCGCTGCGCGATGACCCCCGCACGCTGCTGCGGAATGACGTTGAGCACGTCGGCCTTGACCGGGTTGTCCACTTCGAACTCGACTTCCATCGTCTGCGCGTTCACCCCCACCACGTTGCGGTCGGGCACGTACTCCACCATGCCCGCATACATCTCGGCCCAGGCTTTTTTGAACAGCGGCTCCTTCGATTGCACCTTGTCGTTGGCGTCGAAAATGATGACCTTGGACTTGGGTTTGTGCTTTTTGAAGTAGGCGGCCACCAGCGTGGCGCGCTCGTAAGGGCCGGGCGGGCAGCGGTAGGGGGCCTTGGGCACCGAGATGGCGAACACCCCGCCGTCGCGCATGGACTCGATCTGCTGGCGCAGCGCCACGGTTTCCGGGCCCGCCTTCATGGAAATGAGCAGTTTGCCCGCTTCATTCGCGGCTTTCAGGCCCTTGACTGTATCGAACATCAGATCGATGCCGGGCGAGACCACGAGCTTGTCGTACTTCAGCGTGTCGCCGTTGGCGAGCTTGACGGTGTGGGCGGCAGGGTCGATGCTTTCCACCATGCTCTTGACCCATTTCACGCCGTGGCGGTCGCGCAGCGCGTCGTAGGAGGTGGTGATGTCCTGCATCGACTTGGCGCCGGCGATGACCAGATTGGAAACAGGGCAGGAGATGAAGGCATCGCCCGGATCGACCACCGTCACCTCGATGGCGTTGCCCGACCAGTCACGGATGTATTTGGCCGCAGTCGAGCCGCCATAACCGGCGCCGACGATGACGACCTTGCCTTTGCCCGCGGCGCTGCGGGTGGTGCTGGCGCAGCCCGACAGCGCGGGTGCGAGACCGATGGCGCCCACAGTGGCGGCGCCTGCCAGGAATTTGCGACGGGATTGCATGGCGTGTGCGTCCTTACTGTTTTTGCTGCGAGAAATAGGTGGCGATGACCGCGATCTGCTCATCGGTGTAGCCCTTGGCGATCTGCGGCATGATGGTGCCGGTGCGCTTGCCCGTCTTGTATTCCGCCATGGTCTCCACGATCGACGCCGAGGTGCGCCCGGCCAGTGAGGGAATGGCTGCGGTGGACACGCCATGCGGCCCGTGGCAGTTGAAGCAGGTGGCGGCCAGCGCCTGGCTCGGCGTGACCAGATCGGCCGCTTGCACCGCGCCCGTGGCGCAGAGCAGGGACGTCGTCAACAACAGTTTGCGCAACATTCGATGCCTCCTTGAGGGGATTTAGCTGCAGACCAGAAGACATCAAAAGTCTTTGATCTAAAGCAAAAGGTATCGAAATGTAGCAAATGGATACATTCGGGTGAACCAGCAGGAATTTGCCACGCTTGAGCGCTGTCAATACCCGGGTGCGTAGGCGAGCGGCTGTGTGACCCGGGTCACACAATTCGATCGGGTGCTGCCAGCTGAGAGGCGACAGCCTGCCGCAGAGGCCGCCTCGTGGATCGACTCAGGGCTTGATGTAGTACCAGCCCTCGGACTGCAGCTTGACCAGCTCATAAACCCCAGCCGGAACCACCGTCGCTTCGAGCACCAGTTCGCTTTGCGGAATTTTGAGAAAGGTCAGGGTGTTGTTGCAGGCCTTGAACTGCACGCCCTGATTGGCTAAATCACCGATCATCCCGGAGAACAGCGCGCCTTGCGGCGTTTTGGCGCCGTTGAGCAGAAAGTGAATGGCCTTGCCGTAACCCACCACGATGAACTGCATCTTGGGGTCGAGTTCCAGCACGTTCTGGATATTGATCAGCCCCTCATAGGCCTGCTCCAGGCTGTCGCTGATTTGAAACGCCACTTTCCACGGCTCGCTGGAAATCTGCTGCGCTGCCACCGGCCCTTGCGTCTGCGCCTGCGCGAGCTGGGCGCCACCCAGGCCAATGAGCCCTGCGCCGAGCAGTCTGATGCGGTCGCGTGGATTCATGGAGGTCTCCTCGATTTTTGGGTCAGGCTGACGTGTGCGGATGGGTGCGCCGCGTGTGCAGATGATGCAGGCTCCAGTGCTGGCGCTCAGCCAGCCAGCGGTACAGCCAATACCCCACCAGGGTGACGAATACCAGCGCCAGAGTATTGAAAAACACCGCTCCGGGCAGGATGGCCAGCAGCTCGAAGCCATTGAAGTCGCGCCATTTCACAACGGCGGTGAGCAAGGCGCTGAGCACGCCGAAACCCGCGCCAATGGCGGCATTGATGCGCAGCAGGGTGGGCAGGGTGAGGACGGCGGTTTCGATCTGGGGGGAAGTCATGTGTGATGGAGAAAAAATCAGTTGCGCACTTCACCGTCGCCCAGCACCACCCACTTCACGCTGGTCAGACCTTCCAGACCCACTGGGCCGCGGGCGTGAAACTTGTCGGTGGAAATGCCGATTTCCGCGCCCAGGCCATATTCGAACCCGTCAGCGAACCGCGTCGAGGCGTTCACCATGACGCTGGCCGAATCGACCTCGCGCAAAAACCGCATGGCGCGGGGGTGATCGCGGGTGAGAATGGCGTCGGTGTGCTGCGAGCCGTAGCGGTTGATGTGGGCGATGGCTTCATCCACCCCCTCCACCAATTTGATGGAGATGATGGGTGCGAGGTACTCGGCGCTCCAGTCGGCCTCGGTGGCATCACGCAGCAGCGGTGCGGCGCCGGGCACGGCAGCGAGCAGGGCGCGGCTGGCCGGGCAGCAGCGCATTTCCACGCCCTTGCGCACGAACGCGGCGCCGATGCGCGGCAGGAAATCAGCCGCCATATCGCGGGCGACCAGCAAGGACTCGGCTGCGTTGCACGGGCTGTAGCGCTGGGTCTTGGCGTTTTCTGTCACGCGAACGGCCATGTCGAGATCGGCGCCGCTGTCCACATACACATGGCAGTTGCCATCGAGGTGCTTGATGACCGGCACCCGCGCTTCGGCGCTGATGCGCTCAATCAGCCCCTTGCCGCCGCGCGGAATGATGACGTCGACGAATTGCGGCATGGTGATGAGCGCCCCCACGGCGGCACGGTCGGTGGTCGGCACTAGTTGCACCGCGTCGGCGGGCAGACCCGCAGTCTGCAACGCCTGCGCCACCAGATCGGCCAGCGCGCGGTTGCTGTGTATGGCTTCTGAGCCGCCGCGCAGAATGACCGCGTTACCGCTCTTGATGGCGAGCGACGCGGCCTCGATGGTGACATTGGGCCGACTCTCGTAAATCATGCCGAACACGCCCAGCGGCACCCGCATCTGCCCCACGCTGATACCGCTGGGTCGGCGGCGCACGCCGTCAATGCCGCCGATCGGGTCGGCCAGCGCGGCGACCTGCTCGCAGCTTTGCGCCATCTGCTCGACCACCTTATCGCTCAGGGTGAGACGATCGACGAACGCCGCTTCCAGCCCGGCTTCGCGCGCTGCGTGCAAGTCGCGCAGATTGGCGTCCTGCAGGGCGGGACGATGCGCCCGGATGGCGGCGGCCAGCGCGACCAGCGCACGATCTTTCGCCGCGGTTGATGCCCGGGCCATGTCGCGCGAGGCGGCGCGAGCACGAGCCCCGAGGTCGGCCATCAGGGTGTGAATCTGTTCAGAAGAAGCGTCCATGAAACTGTAAATAAAGCAGAAGTTTCAAAATTCGGGCCGACAAACGATACTCAAGGTCATGCAATCCCAATAAGCTATTCAGGTCGCCCTAGCGAGGTGCAATTGTGCGCTAAGGGGGCTGGACTTGCTGAACTGAATTATCGACCAAGGAGTGAATCATGGGGCTGTTCGATAGCGTGGCTGGGGGTTTGGGGCAGATGCTGGGAGGCCAGCAGGCCCAGGGCGCAGCGGGGGACAACCCGATGCTGCAGGTGGTCATGGGGCTGATGAACAACAGCGGCGGTCTGAGTGGGCTGCTGGATAAGTTCCAGCAGGGCGGCCTGGGCGATCTGGTGCAGTCGTGGGTGGGCACGGGCTCGAATCTGCCGATTTCGGCCGAGCAGATTCAGCAGGTGCTGGGCAGCGGCGCACTGGGCGATATTGCCAGCAAACTTGGCATTCAGCCGGAACAGGCTGCGGGGGAGTTGTCGCAGGCGCTGCCCGATGTGGTGGACAAACTCACGCCGGGTGGCCAGTTGCCGACCGAGGGCGATCTGATGGCGACCGCGCAGCAGATGCTGGGCAAGCTGCTGGGTTGAAGCCCCGGTAATGTTTTGACGCAGATTCGATCAGACCAGCAATCGCATTTCTGATCGATATCGACAGAAGGCGTTTGTTCATTCCGCCAACCGCCTTTAGACTTCGCCTCGACTTTGACAGGGTTTTCCCGCAACGGCAATCGTCATTTGCCGCGCAATATGAAACCCTGCACCGACTTGAGAGGAGTCTCCCCATGCGTCAATTCATCCCGATGCGCCGAGTGCTGGCCGTGGCCACGCTCGGCGCCTTGTTTTGGGCCGCGCCTTCTAGCTGGGCTGCCGCCCCGCCTGAAGCGGCGTCCTGCATCGCCTGTCACGGCGCAGGTGGCATGGGCAATGCGGCTGCGGGTTATCCGCGACTGGCGGGTCTGCCCGAGCAATATCTGGCCGATCAACTGCGCTATTTCGCCGACGGCGCGCGCAACAACGCCATCATGTCCGGCATGGCCAAACCGCTGAGTGCAGCGCAGGTCACCGCACTGGCGACTTATTACTCCAAGCTCAAGCCCAGCGGCAAACCCGCGCCCATGCCAACCGGAGCGGCGGCGGCCGAGGGTGAGCGGCTGGCGCTGCGCGGCGATTGGGAAAAAGGCATTCCTGCCTGTATCCGCTGTCATGGCCCGGGAGCGGTTGGCGTGGGTGAGAACTTCCCCGCTCTGGTCGGCCAGAGCGCCGCCTATATCGAGGCGCAGATCAAGGCCTGGAAGGATGGCAGCCGCAGCGGCGATCCGCTGGGCCTGATGCACACCGTCGCCTTGCGCATGACCGATGCGCAAACGCAGGCCGTGGCGCAGTGGCTTGCGGCGCAGCCCCTGAGTCCTGCCAAGTCCGCCTCGGCAAAACATTGATCGGAGCGCACCATGACACGCAAACAAACCCCTATGACGCTGGCGCTGTGCGCGCTTGGTCTCTTTGCCGCTTCTGCGGCTTCGGCCTTGGCGGCCGATGCGCCGATGGCGCCCCCCAAGTCAGAAATCAACGCAGCGGTCGGCACCGGCGCCAAATTCACCCCGCCGCCAGAGTCGGCCATTCCCGATGATGATTTCGGCAAGATGGTCAAGCTCGGGCGTGACATCATGCTCGACACGCCCAAATACGCGAAAGACTTTGTCGGCAACACCCTGAGCTGTGTGAACTGCCATACCGACGCCGGCCGCATGGCGGGCTCAGCGCCGCTATGGGCGGCGTATGTCAGCTATCCCGCCTATCGCGGCAAGAACAAAAAGGTCAACACGTTCGAGGAGCGCCTGCAAGGCTGCTTCAAGTTCAGCCAAAACGGCAAGGCGCCCCCCTTGGGCAGCAAAACCCTGGTGGCGCTGGAGAGCTATTCCTACTGGCTTTCCAAGGGGCTGCCGGTCGATGAAAAAGTGGCGGGGCGCGGTTACCCGAACCTGCCCGAGCCGCAGCAGGCGCCCGACTATGTGCGGGGTCAGAAGGTGTACGAGGCCAAGTGCATTTTGTGTCACGCCGCCAATGGAGAGGGGCAGTACGTCAACGGCGAAACGGTGTTTCCGCCGCTGTGGGGTCCCAAGTCGTTCAACTGGGGCGCGGGCATGGGCAGCTACAAAAACGCGGCCAAGTTCATTTACGCCAATATGCCCTACGGCATGAGCTACAGCCTGAGCCCGCAGGAGGCTTGGGACGTCGCCTATTTCATGGACGCGCAGGAGCGCCCGCAAGACCCGCGCTGGCAGGGCAGCGTGGCGGCCACCCGTGCCAAGTTCCACGACAGCAAGTTCAGCCTGTACGGCACCAAGGTCAACGGCAAGCTGCTGGGTGACATCGGGGCACCCAAACCTCGCTGATTGTTCGGCGGATTGTTCAGCGGATTCATCGCTGAGTGATCGTCGAGCTCCGCCTCATGTCTGTGGCGACGCCCTGCTTCTGCGGGGCGTTGCGCTTTCAGGGGGCCGCGTCGCGCGGCTCGATGTTTTTGAAAAACCGCTGATACAAGACCAGATAGGCGGCCTGAAACGTGGCCGCCACAAAAAACGGGGCGATCAGCCAGCCCAGGTGCAGCAAAACCCCGGCAATCAAAGGCCCAATGGCGCGCGGAATCTGGATGGACACATTGTTGACCGTTGCGGCCAGACCGCGCCGATCCGCGCCCGTCAGGCTCACCGTCAGTGCTTGACGCACGCCCATGGTGCCTTGATTCGCGGTGGCGCGCAGGGCGTAAAAACCGGCTGCGATCGAGAACACCGGCGACAAAGGCGTGAGCACCAGCATGATCAGCCCCATCGTGCGCATGCCGACGACGGCCCGCACCGCGCCGAAGCGCTGCGCTAGGCGGCTTGCGATCTGCGCGCCGAAAGCGGCGAAAACAAAGCTCACCGCCATGGCCGGCCCAATGCTGGCCGGCCCGTGCCCGTAGCGCACCAGATACCAATAGGCCATCAGCGGGGCGACCATGCCGATGCCCAGGCCGTTGAGCGCATTCACCAATCCGAGCCGCCAGAGCAAGGCGTTTTCGCGCAGGTGACGGGCTTGGCGATCCGCCTGATCTTGGTCTTCGGGAACCGTTGCCAGGGCCGGCGGACGAGCTTCAGGGTTTGCCGCTGTCGGGGCGTCTTCGGCTTTCAGCAGCAGAAAAAACCCTATCGCCGAGCCCAGCAGCGGCAGGATGAATAGGCTGCGGTAAGCCCAATCCGTCGGCATGAGGGCGCTGAGCCAATGGGGGGCAGCGCCCAACACGGCGCCCAGCGCCATGCCGAGCATGCCCAGCGTGGAGTTCAGACTGAAAATCTGTGAGCGCAGCGCGGGCGGCGTGCCGTGGGCCAGCCACGATTGCTCCAGCGGCCCGAACGGACCGGCGGCTCCATTGGCGCCGCGGCCAAATCCGCCCAGCAAGGCCGCGGGCACCAGCAGCCAGGGTGTGGCTGCGAGCAGGGCCACCGCCGCGCAAACGACGAGAACCAGCTCGTATCCCAACAGGAATTGGCGCCGCCCGAGCCGGTCGCTCAACGGTCCGATCCACAGCGTGAGTGCCGCGCCGATGAACAGCCCGCCGCTGAGCACCGCGCCGATCTGCGGCGCGTTCCAGTTCAGCGCGTGCAGGTACAGGGTGAAGGCGGCGACCAGCGCGCCCTGACCGATGCTCCGCGCAGTGCGGGCGAGGATGATGCGCCGCGCCGCCGGAGAAATCTGCGCCCAGGCGCCGCGCTTGTGGTTGAACGCGTCACCGGGCCGCTGGGTGAATGCTTCGGGCGCTGCAGTCTGCATTTTCCCGCCGCGCTTATTCCGGCGCAGCACCTGTTGTGGTTGCGGCGGTCGCCACGCGGGTGTCGCGAATTTCCACGGTGCGCGCCTGTTGCGGCGGCTTGGCCGCCGAGCCTGCGGGGGCGGCCATGTAATGCTTGATCTGGGCAATCACAGCCGGCTTGTCCCAATCTTCCGGCCCCATGGTGCGGGCGATCTCTTCGCCCTGCTTGTTGATCAGGATGGTCGTCGGCGTGCCCAGAATGCTCAGGGTGTCGAGCACCTGGGTGGTGGGGTCGACGTAGATCGGCAGGTGGCTGATGAAGTTATCGTCGTAAAAGCTTTTCACGGTATAGATGCCGCCCTTGTCCACCGAAAGCGGCACGACAGCGAAGTTTTTGCCGCCAAGCAGCTTTTGCAGTTTGTCCAGCGTGGGCATTTCGTGGACGCAGGGCGGGCACCAGGTCGCCCAGATATTGAGCAGCACGACCTTGCCCTTGAAATCCGCCAGGGTCATGTGCTTGCCCTGCGCGTTTTCGAAAGTGACCTGAGACAGCGGCAACTTGTGCGCTGTGGGGTAGGGGGTAAAGGTGAATCCCGCCGCCCAGGAAGCGGGCGTGCAGGCGGCGCAGAGCACGATTGCGGCGCTGGCGCGGCGCAAAAAAACGGTAAGAGACTGCATGAAACGGCTCCAACAAATGAAATGACCACGCCATCGGCGGCGGCTGACGCCGACATCCCGAGGTCATCACGCAGACAGCGCGGGCGTGGCGAATGATGACAACATAGCCGGGCTGCGCTTAGGGCGACGTAACGGGTTGTAGTGCCTGTTCGGCGTATGGTGGCATCTTTGCTGACCCGCTTACGCCATGCCTGCCTCACTCGATCTGCAACTGGCGCACCTCGTTCTCGCGGTGCATCTGGGCGTGATTGTGTTCAATGTGGCCGGTCTGATCGTCGTGCCGCTGGGCGCATGGCGGCGTTGGCGCTGGGTGCGCGGCTGCGTCTGGCGCGCAGCGCATCTGCTGTCGATGGCGGTGGTGGCGGCGCAGGCAGCGTTGGGGCGTGCCTGCTTTCTCACCTTGTGGCAGAGCGCGCTGATGCAAGATGCCGGACAGCGCGGCTATACCGCGGGCCTGATCCAGACCTGGATCGATCATTTGATTTTCTGGAATCTGCCCCTGGCGGTGTTCACTGTCATCTATCTGGCCGTGGGGGCCTACACCCTGGCGTTGTGGTGGTGGGTGCCACCGCGCTGCAGGCGGGTCAGGGCCCAGCCCAGCAGCAAGGCGAACGCCGCCAGCAGCACCTCGGGCCAGTCGCCGTAACGTGACGCCAGCCAGGCGAACGGCGTCAGTCCCGCGTGCCCCTGCACCGAGCCGGTCAGTACCCCGACGGTGTAGGGCGGCAACTCGGCGGCGACCTGGCCGTGGGCGTTGATGATGGCGGTGGCGCCCGTATTGGTGGCGCGAATGCCGGGGATCTGGAATTCCAGCGAACGCATGCGCGCGATTTCCAGATGCTGCGGGATGATGATGGTGTTGCCGAACCAGCCAAGATTGGTCAGGTTGGCGAACACATTCGGCGCGTGCGCGGGGTTGCGAAAGCGCTGCGCCATCTGCGCGCCGAAAAGGTCTTCGTAGCAGATGTTCGGCGCCACTTTCACGCCCCGCACCACAAAGGGCGGCTGATCGAGCCCGCCGCGCGCAAAGCTGCCCAGCGGCATGTCCATCAGTTTGACAAACCAGTGAAAACCGTAGGGCACGAACTCGCCAAACGGCACCAGATGCGATTTGTCATAGCGATAGGGCGCAGCGCCCCCCAGTCCCAGCACACTATTGGTGTATTGATCGGCGCCGCGGGTGAGCGGAATGCCCAGCAACGCGGCGGTGTGGTGCTCGCGCAGCGCCCGCTCGATCTGCCGCAGATAGCCGGGGTCGAGATCTTCAGGCAGCACGGGCACGGCGGTTTCCGGCGTGACGATGAGATTGGCTTTGAGCGAACTCAGCCAGTTGCCGTAGAGCTGCAGCGTGGGGCCCAGTGTTTCGGGCTTGAATTTTTCCGACTGGGCGACATCGCCCTGGAGCAAGGCGACTTTGAGCGCCGGGCCGACCGCATGCGTCCAGCGCACCTGCTGCAATTGCAAGCCGCCGAGAAAAAGCGCCACCAGCAGGCCCAGACTGACCAGCGCACCCCGCAAGCTCACTTGCGAGAGCAGCGCCAACAGCGCGGCGGCCAATGCGGCGGCGAAGTTCACGCCGTACTGGCCGATCACCGGGGCGTAGCCGGAGAGCGGGTTGCCGACCTGGGCATAGCCCAGGGCCAGCCACGGAAATCCGGTGAACAGCGTGCCGCGCAACCATTCCGCCAGCGTCCACCCTCCGGCCAACACCAGCGTGGCGCCGATGGCGCGGGCCAGTTTCCAGGGCTCGCGCCCTGCCGCGGGGGCGAGTGCGGCTGCAAGTGCAGCGGCCAGCGTGGGGTAGAGGGCGAGATAGGCACAGAACAACAGCAAGGCACCGCCCGCAATCGGCGGCGCCATGCCGCCATACACCGCCATACTGATATAAAGCCACCACAGCCCGCCCGTGAACCAGCCCAGCCCGAGACTGAAACCGAGCAAGGCGCCGCGCTTGGCCCGGTCTTTCGGGCGGGGCTGCGTATCGGCCCACAGCAGGCTGATCCAGGCGGCCAGAATGACGATTGACCATCCGCCGAGCTGCTGCCGCCCGAAGGTCTGGGCGAGCAGCACGCCCAGCACGATGGAGACAAACGGCGCAAACCGGGGTTGAGTGAATTGGCGCAGCAGACCGCGCGGCAGGGCGCTGGCGGCTGCGCTCTGGGTATCGCGTTTGGCGGGACGTTCGGACATAAGGGGATGAGAAGCCTGAAAGGGCGGAGTGGGCAGCGCCCGCACTTTAACCTGCGGGCATTTCGCTGCCGTCGGCGTAGGGGTCGGAAATGCCGAAGCGTTGCAACACCGTCACCTCGTGACGTTCCATCTCTTGTGCCTCTAGCTCGGTCTGATGATCCCAGCCCTGCGCGTGCAGCAGACCGTGTATGACCAGATGGGCGTAGTGCGACCCAAGCGGCTTGTGCTGCGCCAGCGCTTCGCCAGCGACCACGGGGCAGCACAGCACGATGTCGGCCTGAACCGGCCAGTGGCTGTAATCGAAGGTCAGCACATTGGTGGGGTAATCCTTGCCGCGATAGGCCCGGTTGAGCGCCCGGCCTTCGTCAGCAGCCACAAAACGCAAGGTGATCTGATGCGCCTCAGACAACGCCCCGGCCTGCGGTAGAGCATCGAAACTTTCGGGGCCCACGCGCAAGGCGGCGCGAACCCAGCGCAGCAGCAGGGCGCGCGGCAACTGATCGCGGTGCGTCGTATCGGCAAACTGCACCGAAAGCCGCAACGCAGGTTTCGTGGGGCGTGCGGCGCGAGTCATGCGGAGCGCGGTGGCCGTCGACGGGATGAGGTGGCGCTGGCCAAATCGCCTGCGCTCGCGCCGGACGGCGGCTCGCCTTTCAGTGCGACGTCATGCGCATCGTAGGCATCAACGATACGCGCCACCAGCGGGTGCCGAACCACGTCCTGGCTGGTGAATGAGTTGAAGGCGATGCCGCGCACATCGGCCAGCACCTTCTGGGCTTGCGCCAGACCGCTTTGCGTTCCGCGCGGCAAGTCCACTTGGCTGACGTCGCCGGTGATGACGGCGCGCGAACCGAAGCCGATGCGGGTGAGGAACATTTTCATCTGCTCAGGCGTGGTGTTCTGCGCCTCATCCAGAATGATGAACGACTGGTTGAGTGTGCGTCCGCGCATGAAAGCCAGCGGCGCGATCTCGATGGCGCCGCGTTCGAACAATTTTTGCGTTTTTTCCATGCCGAGCAGGTCGTACAGCGCGTCGTACAAAGGTCGCAGATACGGGTCGATCTTCTGGGTCAGATCGCCGGGCAAGAAACCGAGCCGCTCCCCGGCTTCGACCGCGGGGCGCGTCAGCACCAGACGGGTGATGGCGTGACGCTCCAGCGCATCGACGGCGCAGGCCACCGCGAGAAAGGTTTTGCCCGTGCCCGCCGGGCCTATGCCAAAGGTGATGTCGTGCTGAAGAATGTTGCGGATGTACTGAACCTGATTAGGCGTGCGGCCGTGCAGACTTTCCCGGCGGGTGTAGAGCACCGGCTCGTCGTCGGCCGCGGTGAGTTTGGGGCGCTGCCCTTGTGCGGCTTGCACCAGTTCGAGCTGGATGTCTTCCAGACTGAAGCGTGCGTCGGCCCGGCCCCAGAGCGTTTGCAGCAGATCGAGTGCGCGCCGGGCGGCGGCACTTTCGCCCTCGATGCTCACGGTGCCGGCACGACGCGACAGGCGAACGTCGAACGCGACCTCGATCTGCCTGAGGTTTTCATCCAGCGGGCCGCAGAGCTGGGCGAGGCGGGCATTGTCGGGCGGGGAAAAAGTGTGTCGAAGTTGCACGGGCGAGTTGGGCATGGGGACGAATAAGGTTGCGGAGCCGATGGCGGCACAAATCCCCGCATTCAGAGGCGTGAGTTGATAGTATCGGGCTGACGCCGTCATTGTCTGCTCGGCGCAAGAATCAGAAACGGAAGCCGATGAGCACCATGCAATGCGCTTTGGTCGTCGATGACCTTCCCGCTGTGCGGGCCGGGTTTGTCGAATTGCTGCGCGAAAACTATCCTGGCGTGCGCATTTTCGAGGCGGGTCGCATGGCCGACGCCATGCAGATTCTGCAGCGCGAACCCGTCGATCTGCTGCTGGTCGATCTGGGCCTTCCCGATGCCAGCGGCCTGGAATTGATCCGCACCCTCACGGAAACCCGCCCACAGGCCCGCTCTGTCGTGGTCACCATCTTCGACGATGACGACCATCTCTTCCCCGCTCTGCAAGCGGGCGCCTTCGGTTATTTGCTCAAAGATCGCCCAAAAATCGAGTTGCGTGCCCAACTTCGACGCATCCAGGATGGCGAGCCACCCTTGTCGCCCAGTATTGCCCGTCGCATGGTGCAGCATTTCACCCATCTGCATCGCACGATGTCGGCGCCTTCTTCAAATCTGCCGCAAGAAGAACACATTGCGCTCACCGAGCGCGAGAGCGAGGTGCTGCAACTGGTGGGCAAGGGTTACACCCTGCCAGAAATTGCCGTTCAGCTCCGCCTGTCGCGACACACTGTGGCCGATTACGTCAAACAGATCTACCGCAAGCTCAACATCTCTTCGCGCGCTGAAGCTGCTCTGGAGGCGGTGCGGCGCGGTTTGGTGCGTTGAATCCTGCTCCCTTTGGCTCTTCGCTCTTTCCTGGAAATTCGCTATGTCATTCAACCCGATGTCGACCGATCAGTCCGAGTGCTATCTGAATGGCGCCTTTCAGCCGCTTGCTCAATGCCAAGTATCCGTACTTGATCGTGGCTTCATCTTTGGGGACGGGGTCTATGAGGTGATTCCCGTTTATGGCAGGCGGGTTTTCCGGGCCCATGACCACCTCGCAAGACTGGCACGCAGCCTAGACGCTGTGGGTATCAAGAATCCCAGTCATGCCAACGACTGGCTGGCGCTGGTACGGGAACTCATCGCGCGCAACGCCCCTGACGATCAGTGCATATATATACAAGTCACCCGTGGCGTGGCCAAGCGCGATCATGCGTTTCCCCAAGGTGTCGAGCCGACCGTGTTCATGATGAGCTTTCCGTTTCCGCACGTGCCCGAACAAAAGCGCGCCCAAGGTGTGGCCTGCATCACGGCGCCCGATCTACGCTGGAGAAACGCGCATATCAAATCGATCTCGCTTCTCGGCAACGTCTTGGCCCGGCAACTCTCTGTTGAGAGTGACGCCACTGAAACCGTTCTCATCAGAGACGGCCAACTGACCGAAGCCTCGGCCTCAAATGTTTGGTTGGTGCGCAACGGCCGACTCGCGGCCCCCCTTCGGGATCACGACAAGCTGGAAGGCATCCGTGTCGGGTTGCTGCAAGAGCTGTGCGGCGAAATTGGAGTCAAACTTGAATTTCGCCCCATCTCCGAGTGGGAGCTGCGCTGCGCCGACGAAATTTTGCTCACCTCCGCAACAAAAGAGGTGCTCTCCGTCGCGACACTGGATGGCAAGGCAGTGGGCCAAGGCAAGCCCGGGCCAGTGGCGACCGCACTCTACAGTGCCTACCAAGAAGCCAAGAAAAGCCAGTCTCATTAGCCGTAGTCAGCGTTGAGACGCCCTGGCAATGAGGGACTTTTACCGGGCTGTCACGAAAGTGCTTGACAGGCCGTTTCGCCCCATGCACAATCTCATCTCTCGGCGCTAACCGAGCCAAGCAGTCGAGCAGAATACAGAATAACCTTCTGCTTGACCGGGAATTAAAAATAGTGCAATAATTGATGTCTTCGCTGCAAAAAAAAGCAGCGACCGAAGCAAAGAAAAGAATAAAACATTTCGCTTGACTCGGGATTAAAAGTAGTGCAATAATTGATGTCTTCGCTGCAAACGCAGCAAACGCGTAAATAGGCGGGCTCATTAAGAAATCAACCGATAAGCGTGGGCGTTTGGCTTGATGCAAATATACCAAACGCTCATATGAAGTACGGAAATTTTCCGTAATTCCTTGAGTGAGCATTGTTCGCAATGCAAAATGATCGAACTATAGAGTTTGATCCTGGCTCAGATTGAACGCTAGCGGCATGCTTTACACATGCAAGTCGAACGGCAACGCGGGGTAACCTGGCGGCGAGTGGCGAACGGGTGAGTAATACATCGGAACGTGCCCTGTGATGGGGGATAACTACGCGAAAGCGTAGCTAATACCGCATACGACCTACGGGTGAAAGTGGGGGATCGCAAGACCTCACGTCGATCCGTAGCTGGTCTGAGAGGACGACCAGCCACACTGGGACTGAGACACGGCCCAGACTCCTACGGGAGGCAGCAGTGGGGAATCTTGGACAATGGGGGCAACCCTGATCCAGCAATGCCGCGTGTGGGATGAAGGCCTTCGGGTTGTAAACCACTTTTGGCGGGGGCGAAATATCGAGTGCTAATACCATTCGGTGATGACGGTACCCGCAGAATAAGCACCGGCTAACTACGTGCCAGCAGCCGCGGTAATACGTAGGGTGCAAGCGTTAATCGGAATTACTGGGCGTAAAGCGTGCGCAGGCGGTTAGGTAAGACAGATGTGAAATTCCCGGGCTCAACCTGGGAACTGCATTTGTGACTGCCTGACTAGAGTGCGGCAGAGGGGAGTGGAATTCCGCGTGTAGCAGTGAAATGCGTAGATATGCGGAGGAACACCGATGGCGAAGGCAACTCCCTGGGCCTGCACTGACGCTCATGCACGAAAGCGTGGGGAGCAAACAGGATTAGATACCCTGGTAGTCCACGCCCTAAACGATGTCGACTAGTTGTTGGACGGGTTACTGTTCAGTAACGAAGCTAACGCGTGAAGTCGACCGCCTGGGGAGTACGGCCGCAAGGTTAAAACTCAAAGGAATTGACGGGGACCCGCACAAGCGGT
>NZ_NCKP01000006.1:0-97213 GCF_002282795.1 Thiomonas sp. 13-64-67 | reverse complement strand
CAGGCCGATGACCCTGTCGATGACCTTGAGGATGACGAAGGTGACGATGGCGTCGTAGACGATGGTGAAGCCCACGCCCTTGGCCTGGATCAGGATCTGGGCCATATTGCCTTCCAAGGCGCCGGCGGTGCCGCCGATGGCCTTGACCGCGAACACGCCGGTGAGCATGGCGCCGATGATGCCGCCGATGGCATGCACGCCGAAGGCGTCGAGCGAGTCGTCATAGCCGATCATTTCCTTCATATAGACCGCAGTCCAGAAGCACACCACGCCAGCGATCAGGCCGATGGCCAGCGCGCCGCCAGGGCCGACGAAGCCGGACGCCGGGGTGATGGCCACCAGGCCGGCAACCGCGCCGGAGGTGATGCCCAGGATGGTGGGTTTGCCGCGAGCGATCCACTCGGCGAACATCCAGCCCAGTGCGGCAGCAGCGGTGGCGATCTGCGTGGCGGCCATGGCCATACCGGCGCGGTCACTTGCTGCCACGGCGGAACCGGCGTTGAAGCCGAACCAACCCACCCACAGCAGCGAGGCACCGATCATGGTCAGCACCAGGTTGTGCGGCGGCATGGCTTCCTTGCCGTAGCCCACGCGCTTGCCCATCACCAGCGCAGCCACCAGACCGGCGATACCAGCGTTGATGTGCACCACGGTACCGCCGGCGTAGTCGAGCACGCCGTCACCACCGAGGAAGCCGCCGGGGCCCCACACCATGTGGGCGATCGGGGCATACACGGCCAGCAGCCAGATGCCCATGAACCACAGCAGGGCCGAGAACTTCATGCGGTCTGCAAACGATCCAACGATCAGCGCCGGGGTGATGATGGCGAAGGTCATCTGGAAGGTCATATAGGTCGACTCAGGAATGGTCGGCGCCAACGGGTTGGCCGAATCCAGGCCCATGCCGCCCAGGAAGAACCGGCTCAATCCGCCGATGAACCCGTTGCCCGGCGTGAACGCCAGGCTGTAGCCGATGATCATCCACAGCACGGTCACCAGACAGGTGATGGCGAAGCTCTGCATCAGCGTGGCGAGCACGTTTTTCTTGCGCACCATGCCGCCGTAGAACAGCGCCAGACCGGGAATGGTCATCATCAGCACCAGCGCGGTGGAGGTCAGCATCCAGGCGTTGTCGCCGGAGTTGATGAAGGCGGCCGGATTGGACGCGGCAGCGGCCGGGGCGGTCTGCGCCCAGGCGCTGCCCATGCCGAGCAGCATCGCGCCGAGCGCTGCGGGAATTGCGAGACTTTTTTTCATGTCGGATTCCTCGTGGAGGGAGTCAAAGGCGGGTCAAAGGGCGTCGCCGCCGGTTTCACCGGTACGGATGCGAACGACCTGCTCGAGCGCAGAGACGAAAATCTTGCCGTCGCCGATCTTGCCCGTGCGGGCTGCGGTTTCGATCGCTTCGATGGTGCGTTCGACCAGGGCTTCCGGCACGGCCGCCTCGATCTTCACCTTGGGCAGAAAATCGACCACGTATTCCGCGCCGCGGTACAGCTCGGTGTGGCCCTTCTGCCGACCAAAACCCTTGACTTCGGTGACGGTGATGCCCGTCACCCCGATGCCTGACAAGGACTCGCGCACCTCGTCGAGCTTGAACGGCTTGATGATGGCCGTGATCATTTTCATGTGTGGCTCCTTCAGTGGGCCCGAAGGCCCGTGGGATCAGAACGAGTAAACGGCCATCAACTCAAGCGAGCTTTGCTTGGTGGTGGGGGTGCCGTCTTTTTTGAAGAAGATTGCAGTGTCGGACTTGTCTTGGCGCACTTCGGCGGACAGCTTGACGTTTTTCATCGGCGCGTAGTTCACCGCCAGAGTCAGCTCCTTGAGCTTGTTGGCGGTGCCGTTGGTTCCGGAGACCATGCCGTCCTTGTCATCGACGTATTCGCCGCGCGCTGCCACGCCCCATTCGCTCGTCAACGCATAGGTGGCATACAGCGCCAGGCCGTTGGACTTGCCGGTGCCGGTGCCGCCGCTGGCCAGGGGCACGTTGTCCTTGGAAAGCAGATCGACGTTGGCGCCCAGGGTCAGCGCGCTGTTGACGTTGAAGGTGCCAACGAGGTCGAGCAGTTGCAGCACGCCATTGGTCGAGCCACCGAACAGCGGCGACTGGCCGCGGTAGTAGTCCGCCATGTAGGAGAACATGGAGTTCGGGCTACCGCTTGCGCCCAGTTCAATGGTCTTGGATGTGTTGCTCGGCTGCGGGCTGACCCAGCCGTTGTTCACGCCGCCAATCAGGGTCAGCGCAGGCGACACGGCGTAGCTGGCGCGCACGCCGGTGAGCGAGCCGGGTTCCATGTCCCAGAACAGGATGCTGCGCGACACCGTGGCGTTGCCCATTGGGTTGGTGACTTCAAAGCCGGCCAGCGAGCCGAACTTGCCGCCCATCAGGGTGAGTCCGCCGGTGGCATATTGCACGAAGGCGTTGTTCAGGTAAAACGAGTTGCTGCCGTTCAGTGCCTTGGCGTCGTTGCCGCCGATCACCGTGACTTGGCCGCCGAAACCCGAACTGGGCAGGTAAGCCACAGTCGCAGCGGCGCCGTTGGCATTGAAGCCATTGGGCTTGGTGTCATAGGCGCGCAGCAGGGTCGACGAGGTGTCGAAGTCGTCGTAAGTGCCGTAGACATAGCCGGTGATGCTCAGGCCTGGGGTTGCGGCGAGCACCGCACCCAAGCTGGGAGCGGCAGGCGCTGCGGGGGCGGGGGTGGTTTGTGCCGATGCTGCGCCCGCGGTGCTGGCCAGAACTGCGGCGACGGCCGCGGCGATTGCGATTTTGTTCATCCAAGTTTCTCCTGTGCGTGCTGCCGGGCAAGACGCCCACCATCAAATGCCAGGGAGCATCTGCAGCTTTCGTGCCAGGTCTGTGAGGCGATGTCACATCGTTGTGACTTGTTTGGCGTCCACGGAGAACGGAATTCATGCACCGGTTCAGTGCGGCCGGGAGAATTGGCGCCGCATTGGTGCATTCGGTGGCCGGTCAATCCTTGGCGAGACGCAAGAACGCAATAGCCTGCCGCATGCCGGGCGGGGGAAATCGGTCACAATGCGCACCAGGAGTCATTTCAGGAGTTTTGCCATGAACGACAGCTTTCGCCAACGCAATACCGCGTTTTTCGACCAGATCGGCCGCTTGATCGAACAGTCGCCGCTGCACGATGCGCAGCGCAATTTGCGCGCACTGGCGCATTCCGCCGCGGGGCGGCTCGACTTGGTGACGCGCGACGAGTTCGACGCCACCCAGCGCATGCTGCTGGCCGCGCGCCAGCAGATCGATACCCTCGAAGCTCAGGTGCGCGAACTGCAAGCCCGGCTGGACAACGGGTCGCAGAGCGCGCCCGCGTCGCCCGAAGACGCCTGGCGCTGACCCGCGCCCATGTCGCTGGCGCAAGTCGCCAGCCGGGCGCTGCTGGGCATGGAGGCGCCGCCGGTCACGGTGGAGGTCCATCTTTCGCCCGGCTTGCCCGGCTTTACCATCGTCGGGCTGCCCGAGGCCGAGGTGCGCGAGGCACGCGACCGCGTGCGCAGCGCGCTCATCAATAGCGGGCTGGGTTTTCCGTCGAACAAGCGCATCGTCGTCAACCTGGCGCCGGCCGATCTGCCCAAGGAGTCCGGCCGCTTCGATCTGCCCATTGCCATCGGGCTGCTGGCAGCGCAGGGGCTCATCCCGGCGCAGCGTCTGCAAGGGCATACGTTCGCAGGAGAGTTGTCGCTCACCGGGGCGTTGCGCCCTACGCGGGGAGCGCTGGCCATGGCGTGTGCGCTTGGGGCGCAAGGGGACGACGAGGCAGCTGAGCCTCGTCTGGTTTTGCCTCAAAGCAGTGCTGAAGAGGCGGCTTTGGCGCAAGCCGCGGCTGTTTTTGGTGCGCGTGATCTGCAGGAAGTGGTGGCCTATTTGCTCGAACAGGACGGCGCCGCGCAGCCGGTCACATCTGCCAAGGTTGCGGCCGCGCCTGCCGACGCGCCCGACATGGCCGAAGTGCGCGGCCACAGCGCGGCGAAACGCGCGCTGGAAATCGCCGCCGCCGGGGGACATCATGTGCTGATGGTGGGTCCGCCGGGCAGCGGCAAGTCCATGCTGGCGCAGCGCTTTGCCGGGTTGTTGCCCGCCTTGACCCGCGCGCAGGCGCTGGAGAGTGCGACGGTGCTCAGTCTGGTGGGACGCTTCGATCCGACGCAATGGGGGCGACGCTTTGTGCGCAGCCCGCACCACACCGCGTCGGCGGTGGCGCTGGTGGGCGGCGGCGCGGGAGCCATCCGGCCCGGCGAGATTTCATTGGCCACGCAGAATGTTCTTTTCCTCGACGAACTCCCCGAATTTGACCGCGCCGTGCTGGAGAGCCTGCGCGAACCGCTGGAGACCGGGCGCATTCATATTTCCCGCGCGGCGCGGCAGGCCGAGTTTCCGGCGCGGTTTCAGCTCATCGCGGCGATGAATCCCTGTCCCTGCGGCTATCTGGGGCATGCCACCAGGGCCTGCCGCTGTACGCCCGACCAGGTGTCGCGGTATCAGGGGCGTATCTCCGGCCCCTTGCTCGACCGCATCGACATTCAGGTCGAAGTCGGCGCCATTGCGCCTGATGCGCTGCTGCAGTTGCCGCAAGGCGAAACCAGCGCGCAGATCGCCGCTCGTGTGGCCATAGCCGCTGATCGGCAGCAGGCGCGGCAAGGGGCACTCAATGCCCAGTTGCAGGGCGCTGAACTCGATGAGCACTGCGCCCTCGACACCGCCGGCAGCGCGTTTCTGAGCCAGGCGATCACCCGGCTGGGGTGGTCTTCGCGTGCGGCGCATCGGGTGCTGCGGCTGGCGCGCACCATCGCCGATCTGGCCGGTTCGCAGCGCATCGGTTTGCCCCATCTGGCCGAGGCCATGCAGTTGCGCCGCGCCTTGGCATCGGAGTGATCTGAGCACAAAAAAAAGCCAGGTGCTTTGCGCACCTGGCTGGAAATGCCCGGATCGGGGGGAGAGTCTGTAGAGCAGACTACCGGGCAACTTGGAGGGCCACAGGATCAAGCATGAACTCAAGCCACGTAGCACCAGTTCTGTTCAGGAAAAAAGCAAAAAGTTCAGCCCATTTTGTAACGCTCTATCTTTCCCGTCAATCATCCGCGAACAGTGTGGCGACCCCCCGTAAACAGGCGGTGTTTGGCCGTTAAGAAATAGCGTGCAGACTTTATTGAATCGGGTTGAGTCCGCCGTCAGCGCCAATCTGCACGCGCTGTCCCACGGGAGGGGCGACCTTGAGCTGCATCGTCTGTACCTGACCGTTGTCCAGGCGGACTTGCACGTTGTAGACAGTCTGCGCATCCACCCGTTTGGCGATTTCGTTGCCCGCAAGGCCGCCGCCGATGGCGCCAGCCACGGTGGCTAGCTTGCGTCCGTCACCGCCGCCGACCTGATTGCCCAGGATGCCGCCGATGAGTCCCCCGGCGATCACGCCCACCGGGTTGGTCTGCTGCGACTGCACCTGCACCGGCGTGACCGCAGTCACCGTGCCGCAGTTATTGCAGACGGGCTGCTGCGGTGCGGCCGGAACGGGCGCGGTTTGCGGTGCAACTTGTTGAGGAGCGAACTGTTGCGGCGCGAAGGTCTGCGGCGCGGCCGTCTGTTGTGCCACGCGGGAGGGTTGCGGGGCGACTACGGGCTGTTTGACCACAGGCTGGGGCGCGGGCGCCTGGGCCGATTCGGCGGCGGACCTTGGGGCGAGGCCTGTTGCTACGACCGGCGCGCTGGCCGGTTGCGACGCGGCGGCCAGTGGTTTGGTGGGCGCGGCCACCGCTGAGGCTGCGGCGACTTCGGGTTTGCTGCCCGAGCTATCGCTGAGCTTGTAAAGCACCGCGGCCAGCAAGGCCACGATGACGGCGCCCATGACGAAAACCGCGATCCAGACGCCTTTTCCCGTCGTGGCTGGGCCTTGCGGAGGAATGGATGACATATTGCTCTCCCGTGATTCCGATGAAATGTGTGCGTGGTTAACGCGGCAGACCGCCTATTTGACGACAGCCGCCCGCAGCGCTGCACATCAGTGGCCGCTGGCCTCCAGCGCCTGATCCAGGTCGGCGATCAGGTCTTGTTGATTCTCGATGCCGATGGACAGCCGCACCATGTCCTCGCTCACCCCGGCAGCAGCCAGCTCCTGCGCGTTGAGCTGGCGATGCGTGGTCGTGGCCGGATGGCAGGCCAGCGACTTGCAGTCGCCGATGTTGACCAGCCGGGTGAACAGCTTGAGCGCATCCTGAAAACGCGCCCCGGCTTCGCGGCCGCCTTTGAGCCCGAAGCTCAGGATGCCCGAGGCACGGCCCTGCATCATGCGCTGGGCGACGTCGTGATCGGGATGGTCGACCAGCCCGGCGTAGCGCACCCAGGCCACCCGCGGATGCTTTTGCAGGTACGCAGCGATGTGCAGCGCGTTGGCGCAAATGCGGTCCATGCGCAGCGGCAGGGTTTCGACGCCTTGCAGAATGAGAAAGGCGTTGAGCGGGGACAGCGCCGCGCCCATATTGCGCAGCGGCACCACGCGGGCGCGGGCGATGAACGCGGCGGCGCCGAACTGCGCTGTGTAGCTCACGCCGTGATAGCTCACATCGGGCTCGACCAGCAGCTTGAAGCGGTCGGCGTGCGCGGCCCAGTCGAACTTGCCGGAGTCGACGATGGCTCCGCCCATGCTGTTGCCGTGGCCGCCGAGGTATTTGGTCAGCGCGTGCACCACGATGTCGGCGCCGTGCTCGAACGGACGGCAGAGGTAGGGCGAGGGCACGGTGTTGTCCACGATCAGCGGCACGCCATGGGCGTGCGCTACCGCGGCGAGCGCGCCGATGTCGGTGACGTTGCCCAGCGGATTGCCGATGGTTTCGCAAAACACCGCGCGGGTGCGGGCGTCGATCAGCCGGGCGAAGGCATCGGGGTCGCGCGGGTCGGCGAAGCGCACCTCCAGCCCTTGCCGCGGGAAGGTGTGGGCGAACAGGTTGTAGGTGCCGCCATACAAACGGCTGCTGGAGACGATGTTGTCGCCTGCCTCGGCCAGGGTTTGAATCGCCGCGGTGATGGCAGCCATGCCCGAAGCCACCGTCAGCGCCGCCACGCCGCCTTCGAGCGCTGCGACGCGCTTTTCCAGCACGTCGTTGGTCGGATTCATCATACGGGTGTAGATATTGCCCGCGACCTTCAGATCGAATAAGTCGGCGCCGTGCTGGGTGTCGTCGAAGGCGTACGACACCGTCTGATAAATGGGTACGGCGACCGAACGGGTCACGGGATCGGGGCTGTAGCCGGCGTGGACGGCCAGGGTTTCGAATTTCATGGGGAGGTCTCCGGTCGATATGGGTCAAAGCCCAATGTGGGTCAAAGCCTAATGGGCATTTGACGCAAATCCAAGGATCGAATCGTTTGAAGCTTATGCCTCTTGATCTGCAGCGACGCGAGGACTCAAGGCCGCCTGCTTGCGCTGCTGCGTCTGGAAGTAGGCCGATGGCGTGGTGCCCAGCGCCTGGCGGAAGGTCTTGATGAAGGCGCTCACACTGTCATACCCCAGAGACAGCGCCACATCCTTCACCGCCCGGCCCGTGGCCAGCCATTCCAGCGCCTGGGTCAGCCGCGCCCATTGCCGCCATTGGGCGAAGCTCATGCCGGTTTCAAGCACGAATTTCCGGCTCAGCGAGCGGGCGCTGATGTCGGCCCAGCGCGCCCACTGCTCCAGGGTGCGCGGGCTGGCAATATTGCCCAGCAGGGCGCGGGCGATGCTCAGCAGCCGGGCGTCCTGCGGCCAGGGTAGTTGCAGCGGGCGGGCGGGCGACTGGCGTAATTCATCGAGCAGCACCAGCAGCAGACGCATGCGGGTGAGATCGAGCGGGGTGTCGTGCGGCCAGTTCAGTGCCTTTTGCAGCACCAGCGCCACCAGCGGGTTGACCGGGTAGCTCGTCGGTTCGGCCGGCAGATCACCGCAGAACTGCGGCGTGAGAAAGGCGCCGAAACCCGCGGTCGGCCCGTAAGACTGCACCGCGTGCTCCACGCCGGGCGGCATCCAGCCGATGGTCTGCGAGGGGGAAAGCTGGCGACCCTGCGCGGTTTCCACAATGACCAGACCCTCGGTGAGCAGAAACAGCGTGCCGCGGGCATGGCAATGGGTCTGCGGGTCCATGGCGAGCTGATTGCGCACATTCACCGCGATCAGCTCGGCGCCGCCCAGGTGATTGATGCGGTCGAGCAACTCGGCCTTGCTGCATTCGCCATCAGTGGACGTCGGCGCGGTGTGGG
Source organism: Thiomonas sp. 13-64-67 (assembly GCF_002282795.1). Classification (NCBI taxonomy): domain Bacteria; kingdom Pseudomonadati; phylum Pseudomonadota; class Betaproteobacteria; order Burkholderiales; genus Thiomonas; species Thiomonas sp. 13-64-67. The sequence goes on along the minus strand of NZ_NCKP01000006.1, from coordinate 88,962 downwards.
GCATAGCGGCGTTTGTGTGGCGCATTTGTGTGGCGTGTTTGCGATATTCATTGGCATACTAAAGCAACCCGGCCATATCGTCCTCCCCTAGCATCCGCCTCGTTCGTCCCATGCAATCGGGGGAGCGCGCCCGGCAGGAATCGCAAGCGCATCCTAGAATCAGTCGGCTTTTGATCCGCAGCGCCCTGCTCTAGGGCGCATCGCGCGGTGAAAATCGTCAGGTTTTTCTCCCCCATTGCCTTCCGCCTCTCCGGACCGCCTTATGCAGAATTTGCCCGCGACCCCTCGCGTTTTATGGATTGCCCTTGGCGCCGCCCTGCTTGGCGGCTGCACGACGGTCGGCCCCGATTTCCATACGCCCAAGGCGCCCTCGGTTCAGCAATACACCCGCCAGGCCTTGCCCGCGCAGACCGCATCGGCCCCCGGCACGCTGGGCGGGGCGCAGCGCTTCCAGACGGTCGAGCGCATCGCGCCCGACTGGTGGCGGGTCTATGGCTCTTCCCGCCTCGATAGCTTGGTGGACGCGGCGCAGCGCAGCAGCCCGACGCTGGCCGCCGCCGAAGCCACCCTGCGCCAGGCGCAGCAGACTTACCAGGCGCAGGCCGGTTCCACGCTCTATCCCACGGTCAATGGCAAGCTCGGCGCCAACCGCAATCAGACCAATGCGGCGTCTGTCGGACAGAGCAGCAGCGCCACAAACATTTTCAACCTGTACAACGCCAGCATTGCGGTCAACTACAACTTCGACCTGTTCGGCGGCAACCGCCGCGCGCTCGAAGCCCTGGCCGCGCAGGCCGTCTATCAGCAGTACCAGCTCCAGGGGGCCAAGCTGACCCTGGCGGCCAATGTGGTCACGGCGGCGTTCACCCAGGCGCAGCTTGGGGCGCAGATCGACGCCACCGAGACCATCCTCAAGGCGCAGCAAAACCAGCTCGATATCGCCCGCAAACGCTTCGCCCTCGGCGCTGCGGCCCGCACCGATGTGCTGACGCTAGAAACTCAGGTGGAGCAGACGCGCGCCAGCATCCCGCCGCTGCGCAACAAGCTCGAGCAGACCGATCATCTGCTGGCCGTGTTGCTCGGCCAGGCGCCGGGCGCGGCCGATATTCCTCGGTTCACCCTGGCCGACTTCACCTTGCCGCAAACGCTGCCCGTCGTCGTGCCGTCCGCGCTGGTGCAGCAGCGCCCGGACATCCAGGCCAGCCAGGCGCTGTTGCACGCGGCCACGGCGCAGTACGGCGTGGCAGTCTCCAACCTTTATCCGCAGATCAATCTCAGCGCCAGTCTGGGCACTCAGGCGCTCACCATGGGCGCCTTGTTCGGCCCGGGCTCGGCGGTTTGGTCGCTGGCCGGCAGTCTGGCTCAACCCCTGTTCAATGCCGGTTTGAAGGCCGGTGCAAACGCGGCTGAAGCCAGCCTGCAAGCGGCCGGAGCCAACTATCAACAGACCGTGCTGCAAGCCCTGCGCAATGTGGCCGATGCCTTGCGCGCGCTCGACAACGACGCGCAGACGCTGCAGGCGCAGGCCGCAGCCGATACGGCAGCGCAAGAGTCGCTCAAGCTCGTCGATCAGCAATACCTGCTGGGCGCCGCCAGCTATCTGCAGTTGCTCACCGCGCAGCAGCAGGCGCAGCAAACCCGCATCGGCCTGATCTCGGCCCAGGCGCAGCGTCTGGCCGACAGCGCAGCCCTCTATCAGGCCATGGGCGGCGGTGTGCTGGATGAGCAGAGCGCCCCAGTCGCCGCTGCGTCGGCCAGCAAGTAAGCCTTCAATATTCCCTCGGCATTCCCGATCAGCCCCCCTACAAAAGCCAGTACACGGAGTTCACAGATGACCAAAGGCACCACCAAGCGCATGATCATCATGCTCATCATCGCCGCCGTCCTGATTGGGGGGATGGTGTGGTTCCAGCACTTCAAGAGCACCATGATTGCCAAGGCGATCAAGGGCATGTCCAACCCGCCGCAGACGGTTTCGACCATCGTGGCGCAGGAGTCATCCTGGCAGCCCACGGTCGAGGCGCTCGGTAATTTGCGCGCCAGCCAGCAGGCCTCGCTCAGTCCGCAGATTGCAGGAGTGGTCACCGCCATTCATTTCCGCTCTGGCGAGAAGGTGCGCGCGGGCCAAGTGCTGGCGCAGATCAACGACGCCCCGCAGCGCGCCCAGCTCGCGCAGCTGCAGGCGCAGGTCGGACAGTTGCAGGCCCAGCTCAATCTGGCGCAAATCACTCTGGCGCGAGACGAAGCGCAGCTCAAGGTGCAGGCCATCAGCCAGGCCGTGGTTGACACCGACCGTGCCAATGTGACCAGCGTGCAGGCCCAACTCAAGGCGCTGGCCGAGCAGATCAATGCGCAAAAGGCGGTGCTGGCGCAGGCCACTGTCACCGCGCCGTTCGCGGGCGTGCTGGGCATTCGGCAGGTCAACCTCGGCCAATATCTGGCGCCGGGCACGGCGGTGGTCACGCTTCAGGCGCTCGATCCGATGGACATCGACTTCACCGTGCCGCAGAACCAGATCGATCTGGTGCATGTGGGCATGAAGGCGGAGCTCACCACCAACGCGGCGCCCGGCAAAACCTTCGAAGCCAAGGTCATTGCGGTCGAGCCGCAGATCAACACGGCCACGCGCAACCTCACGGTGCGCGCCCGCATTCCCAACCCCAAGGGCGAGTTGCTGCCCGGCGTGTTCGCCACGATACGACTGACCGACGGCGAGCCGCGCAATTACATCACCCTGCCTAACGCGGCCGTGGCCTACAACCCGTATGGCGCGACGGTCTTTCTGGTCAAGGACGAAGGCAAGGGCGCCGACGGCAAACCCAAGCTGGTGGCCGAGCAGCGCTTCATCACCACCGGGCTGACGCGCGGAGACCAGGTGGCCGTGCTCAGCGGGCTGAAGGCCGGTGACACCGTGGTGACCGCCGGGCAACTCAAGCTGCGCAATGGCGTGCCGGTGCTGATCAACAACAGCGTGCAGCCGTCGGACAACCCCAACCCGCAAGTGCCCAATTCCTGAACCGGCTAGAGCGCGATGAACAAGAAATTCACAGACATCTTCATTGATCGTCCGGTACTGGCCATGGTGGTCAGCCTGGTGATTCTGGTGCTCGGCCTGCGCTCGGCGGGCTTGCTGCCGGTGCTGCAATATCCGTACACGCAGAACGCCGTGGTCACCGTCACCACCACCTACCCCGGCGCCGACGCCAATCTGGTGGCCAGTTTCATCACCACGCCGCTGGAAAACGCCATCGCGCAGGCCAACGGCATCGACTACATGACGTCGAGCAGCGTGCAGAGCAGCAGCACCATCACCGCCAACCTGCGGCTGAACTACGACCCCGACAAGGCGCTCACCGAGATCAACACCAAGGTGAACTCGGTGCTCAACCAGCTGCCCGCCGCGGCGCAGAAGCCGGTGCTCACCGTCTCCATCGGGCAGACCATCGACGCCATGTATATCGGCTTTTACAGCGATGTGCTCAAGCCCAATCAGATCACCGACTACATCACCCGTTCGGTGCAGCCCAGGCTGCAGTCGGTCGACGGCGTGCAGACGGCGGAGATTCTGGGCGCCAAGAATTTCGCCCTGCGCGCCTGGCTCGACCCCAACAAACTCGCGGCCTACGGCCTGACTGCCGCCGATGTGTATTCGGCCCTGGCCGCCAACAACTATCTCTCGGCCACGGGCAATACCAAAGGCCAGATGGTGCAGATCAATGTGTCGGCCAACACCGATCTGAAGTCGCTCAGTGGCTTTCGCAATATGGTGGTGAAGACGGTTGACGGCCAGGTGGTGCGGCTCGATCAGGTGGCCAACGTCACCCTCGGCTCGGACGACTACGACAGCTCGGTGGCCTTCGATGGCAAGTCCTCGGTGTTTGTCGGCATTCAGGTGGCGCCCGGCGCCAATCTGCTCGACGTCGTGGCCCGCGTGCGCAAGGTCTTCCCCGATATTCAGCAGCAGTTGCCCGCCGGATTGAAGGGGCAGATCGTCTATGACTCGACCAAGTTCGTCACCTCCTCCATCGACGAGGTGATCAAGACGCTGGTCGAAGCCGTGCTCATCGTCACCGCCGTGGTGTTCATCTTCCTCGGTTCGCTGCGCTCGGTCATCATTCCGCTGGTCGCCATCCCGCTGTCGATCGTGGGCACCTTCACCATCATGCTGGCGCTGGGCTACTCGATCAACCTGCTCACCCTGCTATCCATCGTGCTGGCCATCGGACTGGTGGTGGACGACGCCATCATCGTGGTCGAGAACATCAGCCGCCACCTCGAAGAAGGCATGTCGCGGCATGACGCCGCCGTGCGGGCCGCGCGTGAACTGGCCAACCCCATCATCGCCATGACCATCGTGCTCGTGGCGGTGTATGTGCCCATCGGCTTCATGGGCGGCCTCACCGGTGCGCTGTTCACCGAGTTCGCCTTCACCCTGGTGGGCACCGTGGTGATCTCGGCCATCATCGCGCTGACGCTGTCGCCCATGATGTGCTCCAAGCTGCTCAAGGCGCCCGACCCGCAGAGCCATAGCTGGCAAGACCGGCTGGTGCTGTTCCTCGATCACAGCTTCGACCGGCTGCACAACCGCTACGAGCGCACCCTGCACGGCTCGCTCAACTTTCTGCCGGTGACGGCGGTGATGGCGGTCATCATTCTGGGCTCCATCTACTTCCTCTACTCCACCTCCATGTCGGAGCTGGCGCCGCAAGAAGATCAGGGCGTGCTCATCGCCATATCGTTCAACAGCCCGACGGCCACGCTCGATCAGCGCGCGCTCTATGCCAAGCAGGTCTATGACGTGTTCAAGACCTTCCCCGAAACCGACCATGTGTTCCAGCTCAACACCCCCAGTCAAGTGATCGGCGGCATGGTGCTCAAACCCTGGAACGAGCGCACCCGTACGGCCACGCAGATGCAGCCCGAGCTACAGCAAAAGCTCAATCACATCGCCGGCAGCCAGATCGCCGTGTTCCAGCCGCCGCCGCTGCCGGGCTCGCGAGGCCTGCCCATCCAGTTCGTCATCACCACCACCGAACCGGCGGACAAGCTCTACGAGGTGTCGCAGAAATTCCTGCAAGACGCGCTGAAAACCGGCAAGTTCATCTTCCTGCAGTCTGACCTGCGCATCGATCTGCCGCAGACCCGCCTGCACATCGACCGCAACATGGCCGCGCAACTCGGCCTGACCATGCAGGACATCGGCTCGGCGATGTCGGCCATGCTCGGCGGCGGTTACGTCAACTTTTTCGAACTCGACGGCCGCTCCTACAAGGTCATTCCGCAGGTCGCGCAAAAGTACCGCCTCAATGCCAGCCAGCTGCAGCACTACTACATCCGCACGGCCAGCGGGGCGATGGTGCCGCTGTCCACCGTGGTGCACCTGACCTCGAGCGTGCAGCCCGAAACCATCAACCACTTCCAGCAGCTCAACTCGGCCACCATTCAGGGCGTTTCCCTGCCCACCATCGCCCAGGGGCAGGCGCTGGACGATCTGGTGACCCTTGCCAAGCGCACCCTGCCGGTCGGCTATAGCTACGACTTCGCCGGGCCGTCGCGGCAGTTCGAGCAAGAGACCGGCGGGCTGGTGCTGACCTTCGGCTTTGCCATGATTATCATTTTCCTGGCGCTGTCGGCACAGTTCGAGAGCTTCCGCGATCCGGTCATCATTCTGGTGTCGGTGCCCATGGCGATCTCGGGCGCGCTGCTGTTCATCAACCTGGGCATCGGCCACGCCACCCTCAACATCTACACCGAGGTCGGGCTGGTGACGCTGATCGGCTTGATCTCCAAACACGGCATTCTCATCGTCGAGTTCGCCAACAACCTGCAGCGTGAAGGGCGAAGTAAACGCGAAGCCATCGAACACGCCGCAGGCATGCGTCTGCGTCCGATTCTGATGACCACTGCCGCCATGGTGCTGGGTGTCATGCCGCTGATTTTCGCCAGCGGAGCGGGCGCGGTCAGCCGTTTCAACATGGGCCTGGTCATCGCCACCGGCCTGTCCATCGGCACCCTGTTCACGCTGTTCGTCGTGCCTGCGATGTACATGCTGCTCGGCGCCGACCATAGCCACGAGGCCCGCGCCCAGGCGCTGCGTGAAGCGGAGGCGAATGACCCGCTGGCGCATCCGCCCGGCGGCGGCGCCTCTACGGCGCACTGAGCATTATTGAAAAAACCGGCTTTTCGCCGGTTTTTTCTTGCATTCCCAATGGTCTCGCTCTGCCAGAAATGTCTTTTTGGGCGACCGTGATGCAGAGGAGCTCATCGCCACCACCGCTCGTGTCACGGTCTCCTGCTGCAGCCTGTCATCTGGCGCATCGATCTGTGTGGCTGACGCACAAGACCGTGCGGCTAAAGCGGGCCGAGAACGGCGGCACAGTGCCAAAAGAGTTGCACTGGACTGAGCCGCAACAAATCGACGCAGCGACTTGATTCAGACCTTGGCAGGCTCCAACGCCTGAATCGCCACCGACTCCAACGGCCGACCGGCTCTGCGTTCCCAATCGGCCTTCTGGTCTTCACCCACCGCGCCGACATTGAAGTATTGCGCCTGCGGGTGGGCGAAATAAAAGCCGCTCACGCTGGCTGCGGGCATCATGGCCCAGCTCTCGGTCAGCGACATGCCGATGTCCTGCGCCTGCAGCGCGGCGAACATCTCCCCTTTCACCGAGTGTTCAGGGCAGGCGGGATAACCCGGCGCCGGGCGGATGCCCCGGTACTTCTCGGCGATCAACTCGGCGTTGCTCAGCGATTCATCGGGCGCATACGCCCAGAACTCGGTGCGCACGCGCTGGTGCATGCGCTCGGCCAATGCCTCGGCCAAGCGGTCCGCCAGCGACTTGAGCATGATGGCGGAATAGTCGTCGAGGTCGGCGAGGAAGGCTTTCTCCTTCGCTTCCACCCCCAGTCCGGCGGTCACGGCGAACATGCCGATGTAGTCCGCCGCCACGCCCTTGGGCGCGATGAAGTCAGCCAGCGCGCGGTTGGGGCGGGGTACGCCGTCCACCACCGGGCGCTCGGTCTGCTGGCGCAGGCCATGCCACACCATCAGCTCGCTGCTGCGGCTCTCGTCGGTATAGAGTGCGATGTCGTCATCATTCACACTATTGGCCGGCCATAACCCGATGACGGCATTGGCGGTGAGCCAGCGGCCTTCGATCAGACGCTTGAGCATGCGCTGCGCGTCGCTGTAGACGCGGCGAGCGGATTCGCCCACGATGTCGTCGGTGAGGATGTCGGGAAACTTGCCCGCCAGATCCCAGGTCTGGAAGAAGGGCGCCCAGTCGATGCAGGCCGCGATCTCGGACAGGTCGTAGTTGCGAAACACCCGCCGCCCGATGAACTTGGGCACCGGCGGCGTGTAGCCCGACCAGTCGATTTTGCTTTTGTTGGCGCGGGCGGCGGCCAGCGGCACCAAGGGCGTCACGCGCTTGTTGGCGTGCAGAATGCGCACCTTTTCGTAGTCGGCCTCGATCTCGGCGATATAGGCCGCTGCCTGATCGGACAGCAGGTTCTGCGCCACGCCCACACTGCGCGAGGCATCGGGCACGTACACCACCGGCCCGTCGTAATGCGGGGAAATTTTTACCGCCGTATGCACCCGGCTGGTGGTGGCGCCGCCGATGAGCAGGGGCATCTTGCGGCTGCGGAAGTAGTCGTCGCGTTGCATCTCGGCGGCCACATGCTGCATTTCTTCGAGGCTCGGGGTGATGAGGCCGGACAGCCCGATGATGTCGGCGCCTTCCTCGCGCGCCTTGGCCAGAATGTCCTTGGCGGGCACCATCACGCCCATGTTCACCACTTCGAAGTTGTTGCACTGGAGCACCACGGTGACGATGTTCTTGCCGATGTCGTGCACGTCGCCCTTCACCGTGGCGATGACGATCTTGCCCTTGGCGCGCACATCGCAACCGGCGGCCTGCATTTCCAGCTTCTCGGCTTCGATATAGGGCAGCAGATGGGCCACGGCTTGCTTCATCACCCGCGCACTCTTGACGACCTGGGGCAGGAACATCTTGCCCGCGCCGAACAAGTCGCCGACCACGTTCATGCCGTCCATCAGCGGGCCTTCGATGACGTGCAGCGGCCGCCCGCCTTCGGCACGGATGGTCTGCCAGACTTCTTCGGTGTCGTCGACGATGAAGTCGGTAATGCCGTGCACCAGCGCGTGGCTCAGACGCTGGCGCACCGGCAGCTCGCGCCAGGCCAGCCGGACGCTATCGTCTTTGGCCGCGCCCTTCACCGCTTCAGCCACTTCGAGCAGGCGCTCGGTGGCGTCGGGGCGGCGGTTGAGCACCACGTCTTCCACGCGCTCGCGCAACTCGGGGTCGAGGTCGTCGTAAACGCCCATTTGCCCGGCGTTGACGATGCCCATGTCCATCCCGGCGGCAATGGCGTGATATAGGAACACGGTGTGGATGGCTTCGCGCACCGGCTCGTTGCCGCGGAAGCTGAAACTCACGTTGGACACGCCGCCCGACACCTTGGCACCGGGCAGGTTCTGCTTGATCCAGCGCGTGGCGTTGATGAAATCGACCGCGTAGTTGTTGTGCTCCTCGATGCCGGTGGCGATGGCGAAAATGTTGGGATCGAAGATGATGTCTTCCGCCGGAAACCCCACCTGATCGACCAACAGGCGATAGGCGCGCTCGCAGATCTGCGTCTTGCGCTCGAAAGTGTCGGCCTGCCCTTGCTCGTCGAACGCCATGACCACGGTGGCCGCGCCATAGCGGCGCAGCAGCCGCGCCTGGCGGATGAACTCGGCCTCGCCTTCCTTCATGGAGATGGAGTTCACCACCGCCTTGCCCTGCACGCAGCGCAGCCCGGCCTCGATCACGCTCCACTTGGAACTGTCGATCATCACCGGCACACGGGCGATGTCGGGCTCGGAGGCCATGAGGTTGAGAAAGCGCACCATCGCCGCCTTGCTGTCGAGCATGGCTTCGTCCATATTGACATCGATGATCTGCGCGCCGTTTTCCACCTGCTGCCGTGCCACGGCCAGCGCCTTGTCGTACTCCCCGGCGAGGATCATGCGGGCGAAGGCTTTGGAACCCGTCACATTGGTGCGCTCGCCGATGTTGACGAACAGCGAGCCGGGGCCGACGATGAGCGGCTCGAGGCCGGAGAGTTGCAGCGGGGGCAGAGCGGGGGCGGTTGCGTCTTGGGACATGGGATCTCGATCAGTTGTCAGCCTTCGTCACCGCGCAGGGGAAGAAGGGATGAGCGCCGTTGAGACCCCAAGCCTGACCCCTGCCGCACACTTCGCGGCAGGCGCTGCAACGCTCCTTGGAGTGAACTATTGTAAATATCAATAGGAATGAGGTGCACCGGGCCTACCATGCATTCGTAACCCCATCCATCGCCATGCCCGATCGCCGACCTTCCCAGCAGTCCGTCCACGCCACCTGGGCGCCGCGCATTGCGCAGTTGCTGCTGCGTCAGCCCGGCCACCGGCTGACCGCGGAAGATGCCGTACTCATCGCCAACCAGATGCAGGTGCGCTGGATGCAGGCGGGCACGCGCTTCATTCAGCAGGATGACGACACGCACGACGGCACCATTCTGATGCTGCTGTATGGCGAGGTGAGTGTGGAGAAAGCGCCGCAGCACCAAGGCGACAGTCTGGTGGTTTCCATCGCCAAGGCCGGGCAGATGTTCGGGGAAATGGGCGTCTTGCTCGATGCGCCGCGCAGCGCGAGTTGCGTGGCCTATTCCGATGTGGCCCTGGCCGAACTCAGCCGCGATGCGCTGGAGCGGCTGCTGGTCGAGCATCCCGCAACGGCGGCGCGACTCGCTCTGGGCATCGCCAGCCGTTTGGCCGAGCATCTGCGCGACACATCGAACAAACTCACTTCGATGTCGCGCCTGGTCAGCGCCATGCACCCGGCCATCCGCGCGCAGATGCTGGGGCCGAAGTCGGGTTTTTCGCCCAGCCAGCTCGACGACCCTGCGGCGCCGGACTGAATCAAAGCCGCCCCACGGCTTCCGCAGCCAGCCAGCTCACCACGCTGGCGAGCAAAAACACCAGGAATCCGATGTTGTTTTCCATCCCCAGGCGTTCGGTGAAAAACCGGCGCAGGCCATAAACGGCAAAGGGATAAATGATGACGGAGACGAAAAATCCGGCCACGGCAAGCGTCCTGAAATCGCGGGGAATTTATTGTGTCGCGTCCGGCGGGCTGAAGGTGTGTGCGGCTGTAAAAGCGCGTTGATAAACGAAAACCGAGGCTGGCGGCGCGTTGCGCCAGGCCAGCCCGGCGCGCCGCACCTGCAGACCGAGTTCTTCGCGCAAGGCGCGTGAAACCGGGCTGGCATGACCGTAGGTGAACTGCACGAAGCAACCGCCGGGCCGGAGTACGGAAAACGCCTCGTTCAGAATGGAGCGTTGTGTGGCGCGCGGCATGGAAAGCAGGCCCAGCCCGCTGATCACCGCATCCGCCGGGCCGCCCAGCAGGTAGCCCGAAGCCTGTGCCGCGGTTCGCAGCGCGCAGGCATCGGCCTGGATCAGCTGCAGATCAGGAAATCGCTGCCGCAGCAGACCGTGCAGCGAGGCGTCGCGCTCGACGACCAGCAGATTGGCGCAGTGCAAACCGTGCTCGATGAGCGCGCGGGTGAAGGCGCCCGTGCCCGCGCCGAGCTCGATCACCCGCTGCTGGGCCGGATCACTTTCGGGCAGCAGCGAAAGCGGCTTGAGCATTTTCTGGCTGAGCTGCCGCCCTGAGGGCAGCACGGCGGCCACACCCATGGGGTCGCGTGCCCAGGCGCGCAGGAAGGTGCGAATTTGCTGCCCGGCGCGCACAGGGCTCACAGGGCTGGGGGGAGTGATACTCATGCGGATGCAGGACAATTCCTGAGAGTGGATCCAAATCGTGCCGTCCAGAACTCCGACGCACGCGGCGCCGAGCAAATAGCCAAGACGAACGAAGGATTTGATGCCGGTTCAGTGCCGGTCTTGGGCTTATCTCCCTGTTGTTTTTATAGTGTGACTGCCGCAACTGAGCGCAACCTTAGCATGAACTCCAACCACGCAGAACCCACCGCCGTGCACGTTTTGAATTGGCAATGGCTGGGCCGACAGGACTATCTGCCGACCTGGCAAGCCATGCGGGCGCTGACCGATGCGCGCGACGCGGCGACGTCCGACCAGCTCTGGGGCGTGGAGCATCCGCCGGTGTTCACGCAGGGCCAGGCCGGTCGGCCCGAGCATCTGCTCGATGCGCACGGCGTTCCCGTGGTGCAGACCGATCGCGGCGGGCAGATCACCTATCACGGCCCCGGTCAGGCGGTGATCTATCTGCTGCTCGACATTCGCCGCCGCCGCTGGATGGTGCGCGAAACCGTGCAGCGCATCGAGGAGGCGGTGATCCGCACCCTGGCGCATTGGAGCATCGAAGGGGTGCGCCACCCCGGTGCGCCGGGCATCTACCTCGCGTCTAGCGAGAAGATCTCGGCCCTCGGGCTCAAGGTGCGCAACGGTTGCACCTATCACGGCGTGGCCATCAATGTTGCGATGGACCTGCAGCCGTTCACCTGGATCAACCCCTGCGGCTACGCCGGGCTGCGCACCCTCGACATGGCCAGTCTGGGCGCGAATGCTGCCGTGGAGCAAGTCGCTGCAACCTTTGCCGAGGAATTCGCCGCGCTCTGGCAGACGCAGGGCGGCGGGCCTACCATGAAGCCTTGAGCGTTTTTCGCCTACCGCGCCCTTTTACATGACCTCGCCGACCCCACCGCTTGCCGACCCCACGATCAAACAGAAAGGGCAGGCCAAGACCGCCCGCATTCCCATCAAAATCGTGCCCGCTGGCGATGCACCGCTGCGCAAGCCCGACTGGATTCGTGTCAAGGCGGCGGCGCCTTCGTCGCAGTTCTACGCCATCAAAGGGTTGTTGCGCGAGCACAAGCTGGTGACCGTGTGCGAAGAGGCCAGTTGTCCCAACATCGGCGAATGTTTCGGCAAGGGCACGGCCACCTTCATGATCATGGGTGACAAATGCACCCGCCGTTGCCCCTTCTGCGACGTCGGCCACGGCCGCCCCGACCCGCTCGACCCTGAAGAGCCCGGCAATCTGGCGCGGGCCATCGCGGCCATGCGGCTGCGCTATGTGGTCATCACCAGCGTGGACCGCGACGATCTGCGCGACGGCGGCGCGCAACACTTCGTCGACTGCATCCAGACGACCCGTGCGCTATCGCCCGCCACGCAGATCGAAGTGCTCGTGCCCGATTTCCGCGGCCGTCTCGACAAGGCACTCGATCTGTTCGCCGCCGGGCTTCCTGATGTGATGAATCACAACCTCGAGACTGTGCCGCGCCTCTACAAACAGGCCCGTCCCGGCGCCGATTACGCCCACTCGCTCAAGCTGCTGGCCGATTTCAAGGCGCGCTATCCCGGCATTCCCACCAAAAGCGGGCTGATGGTGGGTCTGGGCGAAACCGACGATGAAATTCTCGACGTGATGCGCGACATGCGCGCGCACGGCATCGACATGCTCACCATCGGCCAGTACCTCGCGCCCACCGGGCACCATCTGCCGGTGGCGCGCTATGTGCACCCCGACACCTTCGCGATGTTCGAGCGCGAAGCGCTGGCGATGGGGTTCACCCACGCCGCCGTCGGCGCGTTGGTGCGCAGCAGCTATCACGCCGATCAGCAGGCGCATGCGGCCGGTATCTGAACCGATTTCTTGCGCCAGCGCACCGCGCTGCGAGTTCGCGGCAGCGACAATCCGGGTTCAAAATTCATTCGTTCTGGAGATCGCCTGATGAAGTTTCCCGCCTATGCGCTGGGCCTGGCCGGGCTCATTCCCTTTATCGCTCTGGGCCTTGCCGCGTGGATTGCACCCGAGACCTCGCTGACCGCCGTGGTGGTGATTCAGGCGCAATACGCTGCGGCCATTCTGGCGTTTCTCGGCGCGCTCTACTGGGGCGCAGCGCTGGTGCTGCCCGAAGGTCAGGTGCAACGCTCCTGGCTGCTGCTGGGCTGGGGCGTGGTGCTGCCGCTGTGGGCCTGGCGCATGACCTGGGCGTCGAACTGGGTGTACGGCATGACCGGGCTGTTCATCGGCCTGGCCATTGCTTATGCGGCCGATGTGATGTTGCGCAAGCAGCTTCCGTGGCCGTCGTGGTTTTTGCAACTGCGCCTGTGGCTCACGCTGGGCGCGCTGCTTGGTCTAGGTTTGACGCTGGCCCGGCTTTACACCCTCAAGCCTGCGGGCTGAACAAGCCCTAATCGTTTCGCTAATCGTCCTGGGTTGCGGCGGCGCAGGCCGCGCACAGCCCTTGCACTTCCAGCCGCGCGTGCCGGGCGACAAAACCGGTGGCCGCTACGGCCTTGGCAATGGCGGCATCCACCGCGTCGCTTTGCAGTTCTTCCACCCGGCCGCAGCGGGCGCATAGCAGCAGGTGCGCGGCGTGCGGCGTGTCGGGGTGGTTGCAGCCGACAAAGGCGTTCAGGCTATCGACGCGGTGAATCAGCCCCTGCTCCAGCAGGAAATCGAGGGCGCGATACACCGTGGGCGGCTTGGCCGCGTGATCCTCGGTGGACAACTGCGCGAGCAGGTCATAGGCCTTGACCGCCTCGGTGCGCGATTGCACCAGCTCCAGCACCCGACGCCGCAGCGGGGTGAGGCGCACGCCCCGGGCGGTGCACAGGGCTTCGGCATGCGACAAGGCTTCCTGATGGTGATGGCGATGAGCGGTCATGCCTGCAAGTATGCAACAAGCCGCGCGACCGGGCGGTATCAGCCCTGTTCCGGCAGATGGCCCACTTTCACGAAAATGGTGCAGCCTGACCGGCTGAACGGGGCATGCTGGCTCAGGTGCGGGCTGCGCATCCAGGTGCCTGCCGGATACCGGCCGTGCTCGTCTTCGAACACGCCTTCGATCACATAGATTTCTTCCCCGCCCCAGTGCCGATGCGCGGTGAACACGGTGCCGGGCGCCCACTGCACCAGCGCGGCATGCTCGCCCGCAAAGTCGGACAGGGGTTTGACGCTCAGCCCTTGCACCAGACCGGGCAGCCAGGGCGCGCGATGCGTGTCGATCACCACACGCTCACCATCGTCGGGCTGCATGTGACGCAATTTCACCAGCAGGGTGCAGCCCTGTTCGGTGAACGGCGCGTGGCGCGAGCCGGGAGGGTTTTTCAGATAAGTGCCCACCGGGTAAACGCCGTGCTCATCGGCGAATGTGCCTTGCAGCACCAGAATTTCTTCGCCCAGCGGGTGCAGGTGTGCGGCAAAACGCGCGCCCGGCGCGTAGCGCACCAGCGAGGTGGCGCGCGCGGCTTCACCGCCGTCACGCTCGATCAATTTGCGCTGCACGCCGACTGCGGGCGAATCCACCCAGGGCAGGGCGGTCGTGTCCACCACTTCAGCGCGGGAAAAGTCGGCGCGCAGCAATGCGGGGGCAGCGGGGTCGAGCACGGCACTCATGGCGAAACCTGTTTGGTCGGCAGGATCAGCAGTTCCTGCGGGTTGACATGCGGCGGCTGGGCGAAGGCGTAGAGCAGCGCTTGGGCGATGTCGTCGGCATGCAGGGCTTCGATGGCATCGCGCCGGGCCTTCATTTGATCTTCCGGAACGTTGTGGCCCCAGTCGGTGTACACCGCCCCGGGCTCGATCAGAGAAACCCGGATGCCCTCTGGCCCCAGCTCCTTGCGCAGCGCGTCGTGTAGGCCCACGACGGCGAACTTGGTGGCGTTGTAGACGGCCCAACCTTCAATGCCGCGCCGCCCGCCCACGCTGGAAACCGTGTTGATCATCGCGCCGGGGCGGCCACGCAACAGCGGTATGGCTGCGCGCGTGCAATACAGCACCCCCCAGAGATTGGCGTCGATGGTGGCCTTCCACTCCTCGGTGCGGCCGTGCTCGAAGGCGCCGTGATAACCCACGCCCGCGTTGTTGAACAACAGGTCCAGGCCGCCGAACCGGGTTTTGACCGTTTCGAACAACTGCTGCACCTGACCTTCGTCGCCCACATCGGTGGCGACGACCAGGGCGCGGCTGCCCAGTTCATCAGCGAGGGTCTTGAGCTTGTCGGCAGAGCGCGCCGCGAGCACGACGGACATTCCTTCGGCCACCAAAGCGCGCGCGGCGGCTGCGCCAATACCACTAGAGGCGCCGGTGATGACGGCGACTTGATCTTTCAGGGAACGGATATGCATGGGGATCTCTTTTTTTGTCGAAGCCAGATGCTAGATCTGCGCACTGGCGCATTGCAGCGCGGCTCCAAATCCACGCGCGCGCTGTGCGGGCATGTCCGCTGGGTCGTGCACAAATGGCGTGATCGGGTTTTAAGCCGTCGCGAGGCTGGTGACTTCGTCCACGAAGGGGTCGGCCAGATGCACGCGGTTGCGCCCGGCCGATTTGGCTGCGTACAGCGCACGGTCGGCGCGAATCAGCAGATCGTCGAAAGCGCTGTCTTCTGCCGCGGCTTGCGCCGAGGGCAGTTCGGTTTGCGGCAGAAACACCAGAAACTCTTCGCCGCCCATGCGCGCCACATGATCGGTTGGCCGCGTGCCTTCGCGCAGCAGCGTGGCCAGGCCGGTCAGCACCCGGTCGCCCACGGCGTGGCCGTATTCGTCGTTGATGCGCTTGAAATGATCGATGTCGATCATCAGCACGCAAAACGGCAGGTCTTTGTGGCGGTAAGACGCCCATTCGCGCTCCAGCAACTGTTGCGCGGCCCGCCGGTTGAGCAGCCCGGTGAGCGGGTCTTTCAGCGCCAGATCGTGCAGTCTGCGTACCAACCGGGCCATCAGCATACCGCCGTAGATCAGGCTGAGAAACGAGGCGACGGGCAGCAGCGTGAGAGTGAGCAATTCGTTGAGCAGGCCATCCTCGCGGTAGTCCAGCGCCTGGCCGTTGCCAGTGAACACGGCAAAGGCGCGCCACAGCAGCGTGGCCGCAATGAACAGGGTGGGGCCATGCAGCAGCAAGGTGACGGGGCGTCCGAATTCCTGCGCCATGCTGGCGTGCACGCCCCAGACGCCGCGGGCCGCGATCCAGGCGATGAGCAGGCAGACGATGGCAATGCGCCACTCTTCCATCGCCACGGACGTGCCCGTCAGCCCGATGCCCAGAATCGCCAGACCGATGATCAGCGCGTGCTCCCGCAATCGGCCCGGCCGGTCGAAAAACAGTTCGCTGGCCCGTCGCGCCGCCGTGGCCGAGATGACGAGCAGCACATCCGCCAGCTGATAGCCCAGCACTTGCGGCACATTGCCGCGCAAAGCCAGCAGCAGGATGGACAGCGCGCCCAGCCCGCAGAACGCTCCCCAGTAGTAGGCGCTCTGGCGCGCCAGCCCCGCCAGCCGGGCCACCGCCAGCCAGGCCGTGGAGAACACGACCTGCTGCACAGCCACTGCCAGCAGCAGCCACTGGACGATGGTGAGGGTGTGGGGCATGAAGGGGCCGTGAGTGAACGCGCTGCGGAGGGTCAACCCTTCTTCAGCATCGAACGTGAGATCGCATTTTGCGCTGCCTTGGTGTCGGAAATCCCCCGGTTTTCCTAGCGATGTATTTTTCCAACGCTACTTTCCGCAGGATCGTCTGCGCCGTACGGGCCAAAATGTAAAACAGCCGCCAGGGTGGGCGGCTGTGCAGGGGCTATTGGTTATTACTGGCCCGATAGTGCGTTCAGCTCAGTTCCTCATACAGCGGCAGGGTGAGGAAGTCGGTGAACGTGGCGCTAGTGGCCATCTGCTCGAAGATCTGCGCGGCCTTGTCGAACTGACCCGTCGCGCCGGTGGCTTTGACCTTGGCGAGTTCTTCCGGGATGATCGCGCGCACCAGATCGGCAGTGACTTTGCGGCCGTCGCTCAGCACGCCCTTGGGGCTCTGAATCCATTGCCACACCTGGCTGCGCGAGATTTCGGCGGTGGCGGCGTCTTCCATCAGGTTGTGGATGGGCACGGCGCCGCTGCCCGCCAGCCACGCGCCGAGGTAGTGAATGCCGACATTGATGTTGTTGCGCAGCCCGGCTTCGGTGATGGGGGCTTCCGGGCGGAAGTCCAGCAAGTCGGCGGCGCCCACATTGACATCGTCGCGAGTCTTGCCGATCTGGTTGGGCGCGTCGCCGAGCACGGCGACGAACTCTTCCATCGCCACCGACACCAGCCCCGGATGCGCCACCCAGCCACCGTCGTAGCCGTCGGTGGCGTCGCGGCGCTTGTCCATGCGGATGCCCTCCATGGCCTTGGCGTTTTTCTCCGCGTCGTTCTTGATGGGGATGAGCGCGCTCATGCCGCCAATGGCCGGCGCGCCGCGCTTGTGGCAGGTCTTGAGCAGCAGCAGGGCGTAGGCGCGCATGAACGGCACCGTCATGGTGATCTGCGAACGGTCGGCCAGGCAGAAGTCGTGATCCACTTTGAACTTCTTGATGGCGCTGAAAATGTAATCCCACCGGCCCGCGTTCAGCCCGGCGCTATGCTCGCGCAACTCAAACAGAATCTCGTCCATCTCGAACGCGGCGAGGATGGTTTCCACCAGCACGGTGGCCTTGATGGAGCCCTGCGGCAGGCCCAGGGTGTTCTGCGCCAGCACGAAAACCTCGTTCCACAACCGCGCTTCCAGATGGCTTTCCATCTTGGGCAGATAAAAGTAGGGGCCAGCGCCGCGCGCGATCAGCTCGCGGGCGTTGTGGAAAAAGAACAGCCCGAAATCGAACAGGCTGCCGCTCACCCGCTGGCCGTCCACCAGCAGATGTTTTTCGTCCAGATGCCAGCCGCGCGGGCGAACCTGCAGGGTGGCGATGGTGTCGCCCAGCGCGTAAGTCTTGCCGTTCTGCTCCAGATGGATGGTGCGGCGAATGGCGTCGAACAGATTGATCTGCCCTTCGATCTGGTTGGCCCAGTTTGGCGTGTTGGCGTCCTCGAAGTCGGCCATATAGCTGTCGGCGCCCGAGTTGAAGGCGTTGATGATCATCTTGCGATCCACCGGGCCGGTGATCTCCACGCGGCGACGCTGCAGCGCCTGGGGCAGCGGGGCGATTTTCCAGTCGCCGTCGCGCACCGCCCGAGTCTCGGCGAGGAAATCGGGCTTTTCACCGGCGTCGAGGCGGGCAGTGCGGGCCGCACGGGCCGTCAGCAGGGCCTGACGACGCGGCTCGAAAGCACGGTGCAACTGGGCGACGAAGGCTAGCGCGTCAGGAGTGAGGATGCGGTCGAAGCCCGGCTGCAGCGGGGCGTTCAAGGTGACGCCCTGAGGGGCGGAAGGGGTTGTCATTTGGCGATCTCCGTGAGTTTGGGTGAAGGTTTGCAGCTGCCGCGTCGCAACGGATTGCGCAGCGCGTCGGCAGCCGCCCATCTTTTTGGGATGCTCAGAGTTTATGCTGCACCGCGGCATAAATCTATCCGGCTGGCGCCGAACATGCGCTAGATTGATGACTTTTACCGACCCAATTTCCGGCGAGCATGGACAAACTCAAACAGTTGGAGACTTTTGTCGCGGTGGCGACCAAAGGAAGTCTGACCGCTGCGGCGCATGCCGAAGGCGTGGCGCCAGCCATCATTGGCCGTCGCATCGATGCGCTGGAAGCGCGCTTGGGCGTCAAGCTGCTGTTGCGCACCACCCGGCGCATCAGCCTGACCGACGAGGGCAGCGCCTTTCTCGAAGATTGCCAGCGCCTGCTGGCCGAGCTGCAGAACGCCGAGGCCAGCGTGAGCGCGGGCGGAGTGAAGGCCAGCGGCCATCTGCGCATTACCGCGCCGGCGGGTTTTGGCCGCCGCCACATCGCGCCGCTGATTCCCGGGTTTCTCGACCAGCATCCCGAGGTGAGTCTGTCGCTCGACCTGACCGATCGTCTGGTCGATCTGGTCAACGAGGGCTACGACTGCGCCGTGCGCGTGGGCGATCTGGCCGATTCTTCGCTGGTCAGTCTGCGGCTGGCCGACAACCGGCGCGTGTGCGTGGCCGCGCCCAGTTATCTGCAACGTCACGGCACTCCGGCCACACCGTCCGATCTCGCCCGTCACCAATGCCTGGCGTATTCCTCCGTGAGCAGCCAGCCGCGCGGCTGGATGTTCCAGGCCGAGGGCGAGATCCTGCATGTGCGCGTGGCGGGTCGCATGGACTGCACCGATGGCGCCGTGCTGCACCAGTGGTGTCTCGAAGGCCGGGGCATCGCCTGGCGTTCGCTGTGGGAAGTGGGCGCCAGTCTGGAGCAAGGCAAGCTCGTGGCGCTTCTAGAAGACTTTGCCGCGCCGCCCAACGGCATCTTCGCGGTCTTCACCCAGCGCAAGCATCAGCCCTTGCGGCTGCGCCTGTGGCTGGACTATTTAAAACACCATTTCACCCAGCCGCAGCGGGCGCCGGTGTGAAACCGGGGCTCAAGCCTGCCGCGCCAGCAGATTGTCGATGAGTTGGTGCAGCTCGGCGAAGTTGGGCGTGCCGACGTACTGCTTGACGATGTGGCCCGACTTGTCGATCAGAAAGCTCGTCGGCGTCAAGCGCACATCCTTGAAGGCCTTGGCCGCCTGCCCGCTGGCATCGAAGGCCACGGTGAACGGTAGCTGGCGCTGCTGCACAAAGTTGCGCACAAACTCAGGGTTGTCGTAGCTCATGGCCACGGCCACGAGGTCGAAGCCTTTGGGGTTGAGCTGGTCGTAGGTCTTCACCAGCTCGGGCATTTCCCCCACGCAAGTGGTGCAGCTCGTTGCCCAGAAATTCACCAGCACCACCTTGCCGCGATAAGCCGAAAGATCGACCGTTTTGCCGTCGAGCAGGCTGAAGCTCGCGTTGGGCGCCTCGGGTTTTTGATCCAGCGCCGACCATCCGAGATAGCCGCCCACAGCCAGAACGGCCAGCACGATGACGGCGATAAGCGATTTGGACAGGGGTTTCATGAAGGCGCCTACAAAAGAAATTCAAAACAAATACAGAAAACCGATTTTAGGCCGCTCAAGCCCTGCGGCATGCAACCCCGCGCGCCTCACGGCAATTCCGGGTATTCGCAAACAATCCGGGTTCAATACGGCAACACAACCGGCTGGCTCAGCGCCCAGTTGCGTTGCCAGTCGGCCAGATACTGCGCAGCCAGCTCGGGCGCATTCCACATCACCAAGACGTTCTCGGCATTGCGATGCGCCGCGGAGTAGGTGTAGTTGAAGCTGCCGGTCTGCACCGTGCGCCGGTCGATCACCATGTATTTGTCGTGAAAGATGGGATAGACGTCGACCGAGCGCACGGCAATGCCCGCGTTGCGCAGAATGCCCAGCGCGTGCCGCGCGTAGCGGGCGTCTTCATCGAAATTGCTTTTCCAGTCCACCAGCACCTGCACTTGCACGCCGCGTTTTTTCGCCTGGACCAGCGCGCGGGCCACGTCGGACGAGGTGAACAGATAAGCGGCCATCTGAATGCTGCTATGCGCCTGATCGATGGCCTGCAGCACCAGCGCCAGCGCGCCGCCCGAAGGCGAGAAGGCGCTGGAGACAGCGGCCTGTGTCGGCAGGGCGAGGGCTTGAGGCGAGCGGGCCTGCGCTGGCAGCGCGCAGGCGGCAGCGAGCAGGGCGCAGACCAGCAAGCGGGCACAGAGAGAACGGGTGGCAAGAGCTTTGAACGACATGATGAATGCGCATGAAAAAGCCCGGCTGCGCCGGGCCTGGACCGCGGGCGTTTTCGGCCCGTGGTGTGGTCAACTCATTTCAGATGCGCGCTGACCAGTTTGGTCATTTCGAACATGCTGACCTGATCCTTGCCGAAAATCGGCTTGAGCTTGGCATCTGCGTTGATCATGCGCTTGTTCGCTGCGTCTTGCAGATTGTGCTTCTTGATGTATTCCCACAGTTTTTTCACCACTTCGGTGCGCGGCAGCGGCGTGGTGCCCACGACGGCGGCCAGATGCGCCGAAGGGGTGAGCGGTTTCATGAACGCCGCGCTGGGCTGACGGGTTGTTTTAGCGGCGGCCGCCTTTTTTGCCGCGGGTTTTGCAGTGGTCATATTGAGTGCACTCCGAGAAGTTGAGCTTGTTATCCACTGGCGTGTCAGCGGCCCGTTGGGGATCGCTGCGCGCCGTGCAGATTCACCGTTGTCATGGATTGCGGGCTGGACAGTCCGGCCCGCTAAAAAGTTGAGCCGATCCATGCCTTCCGGATCTGCATGACTGCGCCCCGATCGGCGCCAACGTGCCGGAGGATCGTGCTCAACCAGCCGCATATTAAGCCGAGCGCGCAGGCGTCCGACGCAGCATGTGCGTTTTTAGCGTTTTGCGCGTTGTTTTGTTGTCTTGTTGGCGCCTGAAGCGACCCCCCCGAAACCCGTCGCTTCGCTCGGCTCTCCCCTCGAGGGGCAAGAAACTCATGAGAAAACGCAGGGCCGCCCCAAGTTTTCTTGTCCACCTCGCGGCTTGCAAGCCGCTCGGATTCGACTCCGTCCAAGCTGCCGCAGGGCAGCTTGGAGCCGCGGGCCTCATCCCCCTCGGGGGGGCTGACGCGAACGCGGCAGGTCTGGGGGCGCTCTCGGGGCGGCCCGGCGAGTTTGTTCAGAGCGCACCGGGGAACCGCGACTGTGCTCTGCAGCGAGGGTCACTTTTGCTTACACTCGCTTCGCCAATTGGCCCTGCGTTTTTCCGCCCATCCGTTTTACTCAGCCAGGAGTCTGTTTCATGAACCCAGCCTCGTTGCATCCCAAAAAGCTGTTCGCCGCCGTGCTTGCCTGTGGTCTGTTGGCCAGTGTGCCGGCGCAGGCGCAGTTCGCCAAACCGCAAGACGCGGTGAAGTACCGTCAGTCCGCCTTCACCGTGATGGCGGCGAGTTTTGGCCGCATCGGCGCCATGGTGCAGGGCAAGGCGCCGTTCGATGCCAAGGCCGCGCTGCAAAACGCCGAAGTCGTGGCCTTCATGTCGCATCTGCCGTGGCAGGCTTTCGGCCCCGGCACCGACTTGCCTGATTCGCACGCCAAGCCTGAAATCTGGAAAGAGATGGACAAGTTCAAGGCCGATGCCAACAAGCTGCAGGAAATGACGCCCAAGCTGGTGGCCGCCGCCAAGACCGGCAAGCTCGACGAGATCAAGGTGGTGTTCGGCGAAACCGCCAAGACCTGCAAGGCTTGCCACGACGCGTTCCGCGAAGAACTCTGAGCGTTTTCTGGGGTTGTCCAGTCCCGCACAAACCCGCCGCTGGCGGGTTTGTTTTTTCAGCGCGTGAGCGTGCCCGTGAAGAGTGGCTGAACCGCGCTACCGACCCAGACCTGCCCGGAGGCGAAGACATCAAGCCGCAAGAACGGATGGGGCATGGCAGGGTTCTGGCGGGTGTGTCGTGGAGAAGACTTCACCCAGGCGGGCAATGGCGGTGTCGATCTGCGCGGGCGTGGCGGTGGCGTAAGACAGTCGCAGCGTATTGCGCGGCACGGTGCCCGCGGCGTAGAACGCCGTGCCGGGCACATAGGCCACTTTGCGTTGCAGCGCCAGCGGCAGCAGCGCGGTGGCGTCGGCGCCTGGCGGCAGAGACAGCCAGATGAACATGCCGCCTTGCGGCGTTTCCCAATGCACGCTGCCGGGCATGTGGCGGGACAGGGCGGCGAGCATGGCGTCGCGCTGCGCGCGGTACAGGGCGCGGATGTGCGGCAGTTGCACATCCAGCAGCCCGCCTTCGAGCACCTTGAGTACCAGGCGCTGCGTCAGACTGGAGGTCTGCAGATCGGCGGCCTGGCGCGCCAGGGCCATCTTGGCAATCACCTCGTGCGGCCCATGCACATAACCCAGACGCAGCCCGGGAGACAGCACTTTGGAGAAGGTTCCCAGCAAAATGCTCTGGCCGGGAAGTTGTGCTGCCACTGGCGCGGGCGGCGGGCCGTCGAACCACAGATCGCCGTAGGGGTTGTCTTCTACCAAGGCGATCGGGCGGCCCCGCAAGGCCTGCGCCCATTGTGTGCGCCGCGCAGCCGTCATGGTCTGTCCGGTGGGGTTGCGGAAGTTGGGCTGCAGATAGACCATGCGCGCGTCACGATGCGCCGGGTCGTCCAGCGTCGGCAGCGCGCCCTCGGCGTCTTCGTCGAGATCGGCAAAGCGTGGGCCGTAGGGCGCGAAGGCTTGCAGCGCGCCGAGGTAGGTCGGGCGTTCCACCAGCACGGTGCTGCCGGGGTCGATGAGCACACGTCCCACCAGATCGAGGCCCTGCTGCGAACCGCTGGTGATGAGCACTTCGTCGGCCTGGGCCGCCATGCCCTGTGCGCGCAAGTGCGCGGCCACCCATTCGCGCAAAGGGGCAATGCCTTCGCTCGGGCCATACTGCAGCGCCCCCTGGGCCTGCGTGTCGAGGACGTCCACACAGGCCGCGCGCAGGGCCTGCACCGGAAAGCTCTCCGGGGCGGGCAGACCGCCAGCCAGCGAGATCATGCCGGGCTGTTCGGTGAGATTGAGCAGCTCGCGGATAGGCGAGGGGGTGTAGTGCGCGCTGCGCTGCGACAGGGTGAAGGTCATGCGTCAACTCCGGGAGTCAGGGATAGGACGAGGAACAGGACGCGACGCATCATGCACTGGCATGCGCCGCGCGACAAAAACGACGGCCAGCACCGCACCGGCGAACAACAGGGTGGTGGCATCGAGCACTTCATGCAGCAAGGCTGCCGCAGCCAGCATCGACAAGAAAGGCTGCAGCAGTTGCAACTGCGAGATGCGCACGGTGCCACCCAGCGCAAGAGCCCGGTACCAGGCCAGGAATCCCAGCCACATCGACACCACGGCGACATAGGCGAAGCCGCCCCAGGCCGAGAGCTGCACCGGGGCTGCGGGCCGCAGCCACCACGCCGCAGGCACGGTGATGGGAAGGCTGAGCCCCAGCGCCCAGCCGATGACCTGCCCGGCAGGGCGAGACCGCGTGAGGTGGCCGCCCAGGGCATAGCCCACCGCAGCCGACAGCATGGCACCCACCAGCAGGCCATCGGCCCAGTGCAGATTCAAGGCGAAGCGTCCGGTGCCGTGCAGCAGGGTGTAGGCCATCACCAGGGCCGCGCCCAGAAAGGCGCAGAGCCAGAACCCGGCAGACGGCCGCTGGCCCGCCAGCAGCGCGCCAAGCGCTGCGGTAAACAAAGGTAGCAGCGCCAGAATGAGCGAGGCATGCACCGCATCGACTTCGCGCAGGGCGATGGAAGTCAGCAGCGGAAAACCGAACACCACGCCGCCAGCCATCGCGGCCAGCAGAGCCCAGTCGCGGCGGCCGGGCAAGGGCGCACGCTGCCACACCAGCCAGACGGCTGCGAGAACACCCGCCACGGCCGCGCGACCGAGCGCCACGAACTCGGGCGAGAGTTGCGGCGCCTGCGTCGAGCCGACGGCCAGACGCGTCATCGGCAGCGAGAGCGCAAACAGACCCACGCCCAGTAGGCCCAGAGCCAGCGCTTCGCCCTGCGCGGAGATCGGTGGCTGCTTTCGAACGGCGGGTGTGGGTGGTGTGGACATGGAACGCAGCTTAGGGTTCAATGCGATACACCACCAATACACTTAATGAGTACAAAACAGCCTCTGTATGGATGAGATCGCCAATACAGTGAACTTGGGTCCCGAGGCGGGGACGCTGCAGCGCCATGCGGCGACGACCTTGGCGGAGCAGCTCAGCGCCCAGTTTTCCGCACGCATCCGCAACCGCTTGCTGCCCCCGGGCAGTCGCTTGCCGTCGGTGCGCGAATGCGCCCGGCGGTACGGGCTGAGCACGCAAACCGTGGTCGCGGCGTATGACCGGCTGCAGGCCCTCGGGCTGGTGGAGGCGCGCGCGCAGCGTGGGTATTTCGTGCGGGCGCCCGGTGACACGCTCGTGCTGGCGCGGCCTCGCGCCACGCAGGCCGATGCCGCTGCGCCCATGTTGGCGCCGACGCACGCCACCGCGCTGGTGCGCGGCATGTTTCATCAAATGGGGGCGGGCGCTGCGGTGGCGCTGCGCGGCGCGCCCGGTTCCGGCGTGTTGCCCGCGCCGTGGCTGGAGAGTGCGGCGCTGGGCGCGGCCTTGCGGCGCATCGCCCGCGCGAACGAACTGGGGCAGGCGTCGCTGCACTATGGGGATCCGCTGGGCGATCTGGCCTTGCGCGAAGCCTTGTCGCGGCAATTGGCCGGCTTGTCTCTGCAAGTGCCGCCGCAGCAGATTCTGACCACCAATGGCGCATCGCAGGCGCTTGATCTCGTGTTGCGCGCCCTCACCCGCCCCGGCGACGCGGTACTGGTCGAGAGCCCCGGCTGGGCGATGCAGTTCGCGCAGATGGCGCACCACGGGCTCAAGCTGCTGCCCGTTCCGCGCGGGGCCGACGGCCCCGATCTCGACCTCCTCGATCAGTTGGCCCGCGCCCATGCGCCGCGTCTGTTTATCTGCGTGAGCGTGTTGCACAACCCCACGGGACAGAGCCTCAGCGCGGCCAGCGCGCACCGCGTGCTGCAGCTCGCGCAGCGTCACGGCTTTCAGGTGGTCGAAGACGATGTCTATGCCGCCTTGGCCGAGCCCAGCAGTCCGCGCATGAGCGTGCTCGATCAACTGGAGCACACCATTTATCTCAGCGGGTTCTCCAAAATCCTTGCGCCCGGCTGGCGTGTGGGCTTTGTCGCGGCGGCGCCCGCCGTCATCGACCGTCTGATCGATCAAAAGTTGCTCGCCGTGCTCACCACCCCCACCCTCACCGAGCGGGTGCTCGCCCATGTGCTGGGACAGGGACAGTTGCGGCGCACCACGCAACAGGTACGCGACCGGCTGGACGCGGCGCGTGCACGCGCGGTGCGGCTGGCCGAGAAAGCGGGCTGTCGCTTCGTCACCCCGCCACGCGGCCTGCTGGGTTGGGTGGACACCGGCGTGGACACGGCCACGCTGTCACAGCGCCTGCTCGACGCCGGTTATCTGCTCGCGCCCGGCCACCTGTTCGACCCGCAGCAGCAGCCTTCCACCCGCATGCGCATCAACTTCACCCAGACGCAGGACGAGGCGTTCTGGCGTGCCTTTGCCGCCGCGCGGCGCTAAAGCCGTATGCGGTCGCCAACACGGCGGACAGCGCGATGAAAGAAACGGCGCGTTGCGATAGTATCCAAATGTACATCGCTCTTTCGCTCATTCCTTCCACCCATGTTCTCCCAGGTCTGGCACTTGCTGGCCGCGGGCGATGCGGCCACTTGGCACATCGTCGGCGTGTCGCTGCGCGTCAGCGGCGCCAGCGTGCTGCTCGGTCTGCTGCTGGGCTTGCCGCTGGGTGCGTGGCTGGCGGTGCATGCGTTTACCGGGCGCGGCGTGGTGGTGGCGCTGCTCAACAGCCTGCTCGGGCTGCCTTCGGTCATCGTCGGTCTGCTGGTGTATCTGCTGTTGTCGCGCAGCGGGCCGCTGGGTGAACTGGGGCTGTTGTTTTCCGTGCCGGCCATGGTGCTGGCGCAGACCATACTCACCACGCCGCTGATCGCCGCCGTCACGCGGCAGATCGTTGCCGAATCCTGGCGGCTGCACGGCGACACGCTGCGTTCCTTGCGCCTGGGGGCGCTGCAGCGCGTGCGTTGGCTGCTGTGGGACTGTCGACATGCCTTAGTGGTGGCCGCCCTGGCCGGGTTTGGTCGCGCCGTGTCCGAGGTGGGCGCGGTGATGATTGCAGGCGGCAATATCGAGGGCTACACCCGCACCATGACCACGGCCATCGCGCTGGAAACCAGCAAGGGCGACCTGCCGTTGGCGCTGGCGCTGGGCGCGGTGCTGATGACGCTGGTGCTGGGGGTCAATGCGGCTGCGGCCCTGTTGCGGCAGTATGCGGCGGCGCGCTATGGGGAGGGCGCATGAACGGCTCTTGCGGCGCTGGCGTGGCTAGCTCGGCGCTGTTTCCCATCAGCCTGCAGGGCGTGGGTTTGCGCCGCGGGGCGAACTGGGTGCTGCGGGGTCTGGATCTGCAGATCGCGCGCGGCGGCATCACCGCGGTCGTCGGGCCCAATGGATCGGGCAAGACCAGCCTGTTGCGCCTCATCCACGGCCTGGAGCGGCCCACCTGCGGTCGCTTGCTCTTTGCCGGTCAGGAGCCGCCGTTGGAGGGCATGGCCTATCCGGGGCAGGCCATGGTGTTTGCGCACACGCCCATGCTGCGCGGCACGGTGACGGACAACCTGCGCCTGGCCTTGACCGGGCGCGGATCAGACCCCGGTTTGATCGAGGCCGCGCTGATCCGCGCCGGGCTGCAGAGCCGGGGGCGGCAAAGCGCCGCCAGCCTGTCTTCCGGCCAGCGTCAGCGGCTGGCGCTGGCACGCGCCTGGATGATGCAACCCGCGCTGCTGCTGCTCGACGAGCCGTGCAGCCACCTCGATCCGCAAGCCAGCGCAGCCATCCTGCAAGACGTGCAGGAACTCGCCGCGCAAGGCATCACCGTGGTGCTCAGCACCCACCGCCCAGATGAAATCGCGCTGGCGCAGCGCGTGCTGCGGCTGGATCACGGCCAGTTGCAGACTTTTTGCGCACCTCAATCACTCAACCCACAGCGCCTCGGCGCCATTCCCCCAGGAGACTCCGCATGTTCACGCGATTTCGTTTGCCATTCATCCGTCTGATCGCCGCTGCGGCGCTCGGACTCGCGTCGCTCGCCGCCGGGGCGCAGACGCCGCCCAGCATCGTCGTCGCCTCGACGACCTCCACCGAGCAATCGGGCCTGTTCGGCCACATCCTGCCGCTATTCACCCGCGACACAGGCATCGCGGTGAAGGTGGTGGCGGTGGGGACGGGACAGGCGCTGGACATCGGCCGGCGCGGCGATGCCGACGTGGTGTTCGTGCACGATCGCGCCGCGGAAGACCGCTTCGTCGCCGAAGGCTGGGGCGTGGACCGGCGTGACGTGATGTACAACGATTTCGTGCTCGTCGGGCCCAAGTCCGATCCGGCCGGGGTCATGCAAGTCAAGACCTTGTCGGAGGCCTTGCGCCGGATCGCTTCGAGCCAAGCCCTGTTCATTTCGCGCGGGGACAAGAGCGGCACGCATGCCGCGGAGCTGCGCGCGTGGAAGCAGGCCGGAATCGACCCGGTGGCCGAGGGCCGGGGCAAGTGGTACCGCGAAATCGGCGCGGGAATGGGGCAGGCGCTCAACACCGCAGCGGCGCTGAACGCCTACACCCTGAGCGACCGCGGCACCTGGCTGGCGTTCAAGAACCGCGGTGACCTGACCATCGTGTTGCAAGGCGAAAAGGCACTGTTCAATCCTTACGGCGTGATGCTGGTCAATCCGGCCAAGCATCCGCAAGTCAAGGCGGCGCAGGGCCGCGCCTTCATCGACTGGATCACCGGCCCGGCAGGCCAGCAGGCGATCGCCAGCTACAAAATCGGCGGTGAGCCGCTGTTCTTTCCCGACGCAAAAAGCCAGTGAATCTCAGAGTTCGCGCCGCTTGCGCACCGCATCGGCCAGAGCGCGCAACAACGGCACGGTGTCGTCCCAGCCCAGGCAGGCGTCGGTGATGGATATGCCCGGCGTCAGCGGCTGACCCGGCTTGAGATCCTGCCGTCCTTCGCGCAGATGGCTTTCCACCATCACGCCTAGGATGCGCCGCTCGCCTGCGGCGATGCGCTGCGCGATGCTGGCGGCCACCTCCATCTGCTTGCGCGGCTGCTTGGCCGAATTGGCGTGCGAGCAGTCGATCATCACCTGTTCGCGCTGCCCGGCTTTGGCCAGCGCGGCGCAGGCGGCGTTGACTGATGCGGCGTCGAAGTTCGGCGCCTTGCCGCCGCGCAGGATGACGTGGCAATCCGCATTGCCGCGGGTTTCGAAAATCGCCGCCACGCCCATCTTGGTCATGCCCATGAAGGCATGGCCGCTGGCGGCCGACACCATGGCATCGGCCGCCACCTGCACCCCGCCGTCGGTGCCGTTCTTGAAGCCCACGGGACAACTCAGCCCCGAGGCGAGCTGGCGGTGGCTCTGGCTTTCGGTGGTGCGCGCGCCGATGGCGCCCCAGGCGATCAGGTCGCTGAAATACTGCGGCGACAGCAGATCGAGAAACTCGGTGCCCGCCGGTAAACCCAGCGAATTGATCTCCAGCAGCAACTGGCGCGCGCGCTGTAGACCCTCGTTGATGCGGAAGCTGCCATCCAGCCGCGGGTCGTTGATATAACCCTTCCAGCCCACGGTGGTGCGCGGCTTCTCGAAATACACTATGGAGCATGGCCCGACCACAACCACCAGCCGGTCATCGCGCCCGTGCAGCACATTCGCGACTGCGGCGCGGCCTTGCTCGACCACGGCCTCGATCTGGGGCGTGACCGGCAGTTCTTCCAGCAGCACCGCAGGCGAGATCAAAGCCCGCACCGCCTTGATGCGGGTATCGTCGATGCGAGTGGTGTCGAGCGTGCCATCCAGCGCGCCGGCCTCGTGGTCATGGGTAGGATCGTCTATTCGGGGCATGGGTCAATCTTCCGCGAAAAAGTCGGAGTCGATACGTTTGAGTTGATAGGTCGCCGCCACCGAGACGCCGAGATCATGTTCGATCATCAGCTCGGCCAGCCGTGGGCCATCGATCAGCACGACTTTGTGCTGCGGGCTGCGGCGGGCGAACTGCTGCGCGTTGTCGGTGAACAGCCCTGTGGTGATGAACACGCCCTTGTTGGCGCCACGGCTGACCAGGGCGCCCAGAAAGTCGCGCAGTGGCGGCTCACCCACTGAGCCCTGCCAGCGTTTGGCCTGAACGTAGATGGAATCAAGGCCCAGCCGGTCTTCGGCGATCACGCCATCGATGCCACCATCGCCCGAGCGTCCGACCGCCTGACCCGCTTCGGCATGGCTGCCGCCGTAACCCATCTTCAATAACAGCTTAATCACGACGCCCTCGAAGAAGCCGGGATCGCAACTTTTCAATCGTTCCAGCAACTCGGCGCTCAACGCTGCATTGGTTTCGTTTGAGATGAGCTTAAAGCGTTCTTCGGGCGGAAGCGTGGGCTCTGTTTCGACAAAATCCACTGCCGATTCAGCGCTAGCGGGCACTTGCTCTTTGCGCCATGCTCGATAGCCTGTTTGCGCCGCGCGGAAATAAGCCTCGGCACCACCGCGCAAGGCAGCGGCCCCAGGTTCTGTGATCTGCCAGACGCCTTTTTCTTTCAAGAGGAATCCCGCCTTGACCGAATCCACCGAAAAGAAATGGAGATACATGCGCCAACGCGGCAGGCCGTTGCTCTCGATAATCTCTTGCGCCCAGTCGTCAAACTCAAGCTGTTGAGCAACTCGGGCGGCCACGTCCCGGCTACGCAGCTTTCCATCAGCTTGCTGCAGCGCCTGCATGGCGGCGAACATGACCCGCGAGCCAAGCGCTTCAGAGCGGGAAAAGAGCTTGCTCATGCAGCCTTAACCGGGCTGGGCGCGTTGGTCAGCAGGCACTGGGCGCGCTGGGTTTTGGGGAAGGCGATGACGTCGCGGATGCTCTGGGCGCCGGTCATCATGGTGACGATGCGGTCCAGGCCGAAGGCGATGCCGCCGTGCGGCGGGGCGCCGTATTGCAGCGCGTCGAGCAGGAAGCCGAACTTGGCGCGGGCCTCGTCGGGGCCGATCTTGAGCGCGGAGAACACCTTGCTCTGCACTTCGGCGCGGTGGATGCGCACCGAGCCGCCGCCGATTTCCCAGCCGTTGAGCACCATGTCGTAGGCCTTGGCGATGCACTTCTCGGGGGCCGTGTCCATCAGTTCTTCATGGCCGTCTTTCGGCGCGGTGAAGGGGTGGTGCACGGCGGCCCAGCGCTGGTTGTCCTCGTCGAACTCGAACATGGGGAAATCGACCACCCAGAGCGGCTTCCAGACGTTCTCGAACAGGCCGTGGCTCTTGCCGAATTCGCTGTGGCCGATCTTGACCCGCAGGGCGCCGATGGCGTCGGCCACGATCTTGGATTTGTCGGCGCCGAAGAACAGCAGGTCGCCGTTTTGTGCGCCGCTGCGCTGCAGGACGGCGGCAATCGCCGCGTCGTGCAGGTTCTTGACGATGGGCGACTGCAGACCATCGCGGCCCTTGCTCACATCGTTGACCTTGATCCAGGCCAGGCCTTTGGCGCCGTAGATCTTGACGAACTCGGTGTAGGCGTCGATCTCGCTGCGGCTCATCTCCCCGCCGCCGGGCACGCGCAGCGCGACCACGCGGCCGCCGGGGGTGGTGGCCGGACCGGAGAACACCTTGAAGTCCACGTCGGCCATCACATCGGTGAGTTCGGTGAACTCCATCTTGACGCGCAGATCGGGCTTGTCGGAGCCGAAGCGGGCCATGGCCTCCGAATAGGTCATGACCGGGTAGGGGTTGGCGAGCTCGATGTCGAGCACGTCTTTGAACACGCCGCGGATCATGGTTTCGAACAGATCGCGGATTTCCTGCTCGTTCAGGAAGGAGGTCTCGCAGTCGATCTGGGTGAACTCGGGCTGACGGTCGGCGCGCAGGTCTTCGTCGCGGAAGCACTTGGTGATCTGGTAATAGCGGTCGAAGCCCGCGACCATGAGCATCTGCTTGAACAGTTGCGGCGACTGCGGCAGGGCGAAGAACTCGCCGTCGTGCACGCGGCTGGGCACCAGATAGTCACGCGCGCCTTCGGGCGTGCTCTTGGTGAGCATGGGGGTTTCGATGTCGATGAAGCCCTGGCCGTCGAGGAAGCGGCGCACCGCCATCGCAACGCGATAGCGCAGCTTGAGGTTGTGCTGCATCTGCGGACGGCGCAGGTCGAGCACGCGATGGGTCAGCCGCGTGGTCTCCGACAGGTTGTCGTCGTCGAGTTGGAACGGCGGGGTGACCGAGGCGTTGAGCACGGTGATGTCGTGGCACAGTACCTCGATCTTGCCAGAGGTCATGCCCTCGTTCTCGGTGCCAGCAGGTCGCGGCCGCACCAGCCCCTGCACCTGCACGCAGAACTCGTTGCGCAGGCCTTCGGCGGTGGCAAACATGGCGGCGCGGTCGGGGTCGCACACCACCTGCACCAGGCCCTCGCGGTCGCGCAGGTCGATGAAAATCACCCCGCCGTGGTCGCGACGGCGATGCACCCAGCCGCACAGTGAAACAGTTTGCCCCAGTTGGGCTTCGGTCACCTGACCGCAATATTGGCTACGCAGACTCATGTTGGAGAGGTACTTTCGGAAAACGGTCCCGCGACTTCAGCGCAGGGGGCAGGAAGGGAAAGGATGGGAGCTCGGGCGCTCAATGCACTTGCGGATTGTTCGGCCCGCCCGGCACGACCACACCCATGGAAATGATGTATTTGAGCGCAGTGTCCACGCTCATCTGCAGCTCGATCACCTCGCTGCGCGGAAACATCAGAAAAAAGCCGGAGGTCGGATTGGGTGTGGTGGGAACGTACACACTGACATGATCGCCCTGCAGATGCCCCGCAACCTCGCCGCCCGGCGTACCGGTCATGAAGGCGATGGTCCACGAGCCCTGATGCGGATACTGCACCAGCAGCGCCTTGCGGAAGGCGTTGCCGCTGCTGGAAAACAGCGTGTCCGACACCTGTTTGACGCTGCTGTAAATGGTCTTGACTAGTGGAATGCGCGCCATCAGCCCGTCCCAGCGGGCCAGCCACCACTGCCCCACCATATTGGCCACGGCCAGACCGGTGAGGAAAATGGCTGCCAGCACCAAGACCACGCCCACGCCAGGAATGTTCACCAGTTTGTCCAGCGCCGGGGCCAGGCCGGGCGCCACCGTGCTCAGCGCGCTGACCATGGCCCGGAAAATGCCGTCGAACACGGCCAGCAACTGCCACAGCACCCAGATGGTGATGGTCAGCGGCAGCCAGACCAGCATGCCGGCGATGAAAATACTTTTCAGGCTCATGGAATGAAACAGCCTTCCGGGGCGCGGAAGGCTTGGGGTTGAGGAAAGGGGCAGGGCGGGTGGATCGCAGCCCTGGAGAGAATGAATTTAATGGCAGGCACACGAGGCGCCGCAGGCCGGGGGCGCGGCACTGTCGGAGGAAGACGCTGCAGCCGCTGTCGATGTTGCCGCCGCGCCACCGCCCTTGAAGTCTGTGGCATACCAGCCCGAGCCCTTGAGCTGGAAACCCGCCGCGGTGACCTGTTTGTGCAGCGCAGGCTTGCCGCAATGCGGACAGACGGTCAGCGGGGCATCGGACATTTTTTGCAGCGCGTCCAGGGTGTGGCCGCAGGCATCACATTTGTAAGCGTAGATCGGCATGGTGGAAACCTCGTCAAAATAGGGGCGCCAGGAAAATCGGCGTTTCAAGTCCAGAATTCCCGTCTTAAATGGGGGCAAACAGGCGCAGAACAATGACGGCATTATAAAAACGCCCCGCCTGTCGGGGCGGCAGCGGCCACGCAGCTTCGGCCTTATCTCTCGTTATCCACCGTAGGCGGCGCGATGCTGGCCGGTGCGATGCCGGGCGGCGCCAGCGCGGGCGGGGTGAATTGCGGCAGACGGGGTGCGACGCTGGGGAAGCCGATGGCTCCGACCTGAGCGCCCTGCGGATCCATTTTGAGCTCCTCACGCACGCCGTCACGTTCCAGCCAGACCATTTTGTAGCCGGTGGCGCGCAAAATCACGCCCGGTGCGATGGCGTCTCCCACGCCGACGGCGCGGGGCGGTTGGCCGTCGATGCCAATCAGCGCCGAGCCGGTATCGCCCCCGGCAATCACCCCGTACAGCCGAAAGCGGCTGGGTGCGGCGGGGGCGCTGGCCGCGCCCACCGGTGTGGCGCCAAACAGGCGCGCGGCCTGCTGCGCGGCCTGCTCGGGCGACAGCGCGCCGATGAGTTGGGCATCAGCGGGAACCGTTTGCGGCGAGGCGACCAGTCGCAGCACCCAGGTCACTGCCAGCGCTGCGCAGGCGAAGGCGAGAACGACGCTCAGCAGCGCCGCGGCCCGGCGGCTGCCGCGGGTAGAAACGCCACTGGGCGCAGGGAATGAGGGTGAGGTGCGCAACATGAGACACTTATTATCCGCGCAGAACGTGTCTTCGCGCCGTCTTGTTGCAACGAGTCATCAGCAAGGCGGAAAAACCGAGGGCGCGCCCGGCGCTTTTCAAAAGGTGGAAGTCGATGAATGATGGTTTGAAGGGGGTTTCATCCGAGGTGCTGCGCGTGCCCGCGGCCCGTCGCAAAGCGCGCGGTTTCACGCTGATCGAGCTCATGGTGGTGCTGGTCATCATGGGCGTGCTGGCGGCGCTCATCGTGCCCAACATCATGGGCCGCACCGACGAGGCGCGGCAAACGGCCGCCAAGACGGATATCGCCACCATCATGCAGGCGCTCAAGTTGTACAAACTGGACAACGGCATTTACCCCACCCAGCAGCAGGGCTTGCAGGCGTTGGTGGTCAAGCCCACCACGCCGCCGATTCCCAACAACTGGAAGCCCTATCTCGAAAAGCTGCCGACCGATCCGTGGGGCAACCCCTATCAATATCTCAACCCGGGCGTGAAAGGTCCGGTGGATGTGTTCAGCTACGGCGCAGACGGCAAACCCGGCGGAGAAGGGGCAAATGCCGACATTGGCAGCTGGCAATAAGCCCGGCTGCGTCCTGAGGGCAAGGCCGCCGCGCCAGCGGCGAGCGTGGGGGTTCACCCTACTCGAAATGCTGGTGGCGCTGATCATCGTGGGCATGGTCACGGCGATGGCGGCTTTTGCCTTGCCGCCTTCCGAAAATGCGCAGATGCAGCGTGAAGCGCAGCGGCTGTCGGCTTTGTTCGACGCCGCACGTCAACACGCCGCCGAAACCGGCGTGCCCCTGGCCTGGGCCAGCGGGCCGAGGGGCTATGCCTTCGTGCAGATCGGGCCGCAGGGCTGGGAGCCGGTGGACTCCGATCTGCTGCGTCCGCGGCTCTGGCCCTGGGTGGGCGGCGGCCGCGAAATTCCCCCGCAGGATTGGCGCGCCGCGCTAGGCGGCGAGCCGCGCGAGGCAGCCTACTCGCCAGGTACGGTGTCGGTGAGTCTGAGCGAGGGTGGGGTGCGCAGTCTGGGCACGCCGCCGAGTTGGTTGCTGTTCGGCTCCGAGCCGGTGGGCGGCCCGATCCGCCTCGTGCTGTCTGATGGCGCAGAGCGCGACAGCATCGAAACCGACGGCTTTGCGCCTTTTGTCGTAAGTCGAAGCCGATCATGATGTGCGGACCCCTTCGCGTTCCAGCGCCCCCATTGAATAGGTCGGCCCAGCCACCGGGCCGCCCCAAGGCTGGGCCAGCCCCCTCGGGGGGCAGCGCCGCCGCGTCAGCGGCAAGCGTGGGGGCAAGTTCCCGCGGATTCACCCTGCTCGAAGTGTTGGTGGCTTTGGCGGTGGTGGCCATTGCGCTGCTGGCGGCCATGCGTGCCGCAGGCGGCGTGGCCGACAATGCGCAGCGCTATCGCATGACCGTTCTGGCCGAGCAGTGCGCGCAGAATTTTCTGGTCGATCAACGCCTGAGCAAGACCTTTCTCGCAGTGGGACAGAGCACCAGCGCCTGCACGCAGGCGAATGTGCCGTTCACCGTGGCGGTGGATGTGATGCCCACGCCCAACCCCAACTTCCGCCGCGTGCAGGTCAACGTGCTCGATGCCAGCGGCTGGAGCGCGTGGCAGGTGGTCACCATCATCGGGAATCTGTAAGTGAACCGGGCGCTTGTTTCGGCACAGCGGGGTTTCACCCTGATCGAGCTGCTGGTCGCGGTCACCATTCTCGCGGTGGTGGCGGTGCTGGGCTGGCGCGGGCTCGACGCGGTGGCGCGCAGCCGCGACGA
Organism: Thiomonas sp. 13-64-67; assembly: GCF_002282795.1. Taxonomy (NCBI): domain Bacteria; kingdom Pseudomonadati; phylum Pseudomonadota; class Betaproteobacteria; order Burkholderiales; genus Thiomonas; species Thiomonas sp. 13-64-67. The sequence goes on along the minus strand of NZ_NCKP01000006.1, from coordinate 53,353 downwards.
CGCCAACCGCGCGTTCACCACCAGTTCGCGTCTGGCCGACGGCATGCAGCAGCTGGGCGACGACCTGCGCCATGCGGTGTCGCAAGGGCCCGGACTGCCTGCGGTGAGCGTGCTCGGCGGCGGGCTGTTCATCGTGCGCCGTCCCGCGCAACCCTTGGGCGGCGATGTGCGCGCCGATGTCGGCGCGGGCGTCGGCCTGCCGCCGAATGCGGGCGAACTGCAGGTGGTGCGCTGGACGGTGCAGGACGGCGCGCTCAAGCGCAGTGCCAGCGCGCCCACCGATAGCCGCGCCGTCTTGCAGGCGGCCTTGCAAAACTCCACCGCGCCTTTGCTGACCATTCTGCCTGGCGTGGTGAGCATGCAGATCCAGTTCTATCGCTACGCCGGTATCGGGCTGCTGCAGCAATCGGGCGCCTGGGTCAATGCCGGTACGGCGGCCAATGCGGCTAACGCCAGCAGCAACACGCCGGCCGCATCGGCCAGCGCCGCGGCGGCCGCAGCCAACACGCTGGCCGCCAACGCGACGACCCCGGCGGCCGTGCGCCTGCAACTGCAGTTCGCCGACAAGCCGCTGACGGGCGATTTGCAGCGCGACTTTTTGCTGGATGACCGCGAATGAGCGCTCCGCACGGCCGCTCCGAAGGAGCGCTCAACTCCCTTGGGGAGTCGAGCCTAGCGAGGAGGGTGGTCCAGTGAGGCGCGCAACCCAGTATCAAGCCGGGCATCAAAGCGGCGCGGCGCTGATCACCGCCATGCTGATTGCCGCGCTGGCTGCGGTGATGGTCTCGGGCATGTTCTGGAGTCAGTGGAGCGCCATCGCCCGCGAGCAGACCGCGCGCGAACAGACGCAGGCGCGCTGGATTTTGCGCGGCTCGATCGACTGGGCGCGGCTGATTCTGCGCGAAGACGCCATGACCTCGACGGCCGATTACCTCGGCGAGCCCTGGTCGGTGCCGCTGGCCGAGGCGCGGCTGTCGACCTTTCTCGCCGCGCGCGGGCAAGACAGCGCGGGTCTGCCCGACGCCTGGCTCGAAGGGCGCATCGTCGATGCGCAAAGCCGTTTCAATCTGCGCGATCTGGCTCCGGCCGGGACGATCGATCCGCAGGCGCTGCTGGCCTTCCAGCGCCTGTGCGCCGCGTTGCAACTGCCGTCCAATGTGGCGGCCACCATCGCCAATGGCGTGGCGGCGAGCAACCCCATCGGCGCTGCGGCGCTGACAAATGTTGCAAATTCGCCACTGCCGCTGCAGCAATTGCAGGATTTGGCGCGGCTGGGCCCCACCGTGGCGCAGGCCCTGCCCAAGCTCGCCTCCGCCGTCACCCTGCTGCCGCAGGCCACGCCGGTCAACGCCAACACCGCCAGCCCGGAGGTGCTCGCTGCCGTGCTCGGGGTGAGTGCCGATACGGCGCAGGCCTTGGTCGAGGCGCGCAAGCGCGCGTATTTTCGCAATCTGGGCGATATTTCAACCCTGCTGCCGCAAGGCGCAACCGTCAATCCGCAACTGGTGAGCGTGGCCACCGGCTACTTCGACGCCATTGCCCGTGTGCGCATCGACAAGCTGGAATACGCCGAACGCGCGCTGATTCAGCGGGCCGGGGTGTTTTCGCAAGTGGTGCGCATCCAGCGCGTGCCCCCCTGGTTGGCGGCTGCCCCTGAGGTCGAACAGGGAGCAAACTGATTTCTCTCGCAAAACGCGATTGAAGAATGCATTCCAACATCGCGTATTTCCTGTACCTTTACTGCAACAAAGCCTCTCTACAATCGCCGCCATCATGCAAACCCTGGTTCTCCGCCTGCCGCCTCTGGCTACCGCGCACCCGCTGCCGGAGCTGGAGTACGTGCTGCTGAGCGCCAACGGCAAACTGCAATCGGCCGGCCGGGAGCAAGTTGCGCTGCTGCCGCGTGGCGCCCGGGTGGTAGCCGTGGTCGATGCGCTCGACGCCTCGGTCATGGCGGCGACGCTGCCCGCCATGGCGCCTTCCCGGCTGCAGGCCGCACTCAACGGGGCGCTCGAAGACCGTCTGCTGCAGGACGCGGGGCAACTGCATTTGAGTGTCGGGCCGCTCGCCGAAGACGGTAGCGTCACGCTGGCCTGTGCGGTGCAAAAGGCCGCGCTGCAGCAGGCGATTGCCGATCTCGCTCAGGCCGGGCAGGAGCCGGAGAAAATCGTTCCCGAAGCCGCCTTGCTGGCACCGGGCGACGCGCTGCTGCAAACTTCCGGGCAAGGCCCGCGTCTGCTGTGGCGCGACCTACAGGGCGAGGCGGCCTGGTTGCCTCTCATTCTCGCGGCTGACGCCGCCGCGCCGCAGGCGCTGCCACTGCCCGTCGCGCCCGAACATCTCTGGGTGCAAGATCAGGCGCAGCCCCAACTCAGCTGGCTCGATCTGCCGCCCGGACTCACACCGGCCACGCTCAGCGACGCCGGCTGGATGGCGCGGGCAGCGCAGTCGCCGTGGAATCTGCGGCAGTTCGACCTGGCGCCCAAACACGCGCTGTCGCGAGGTTGGGCCGGGGTGATGGAGCAACTCACCACACCCGCCTGGCGACGTGTCGGTGCCCTGCTGGGGCTGCTGGCGGTGGTGCAGTTGGTGGGCATGAATGCCGCCGCGTTCAAACTTTCACGGCAGGAAAGTCAGTTGCGACAAAAGCTCGACGCCACGGCGGCCGAGGCGCTGCCCGGTGTGCCCGCCATTCTCGATGCGCGCCTGCAGGTGCAGCGCGCGCTCAACGACGCGCGCCTGCGCACCGGCCGTCCCGGAGACGGCGATCTCGACGTGCTCATGGGGCGCGCCAGCGTGGTGGTGCCGCCGGGCATCGTGCCCACGGTGCTGAAATTCAGCCCGGGCCAGTTGCAGCTCAGTCTGCCGGGTGACGCGGCCGCGCAGGCGGCAGCAAGGTGCACTCCGGCCGGCCTGTCCTGCGTGGCGCAGGGCGATGTGCTGAGTGTGACGGGAGCGGCGCAATGAGCGCGACGCAAGGCGGCCGCATGGCGACGTTGTCGGGGCTCTGGTACCGGGGCCTTCCTCAGACGGTGGCGCTCGGGCGTCAGCGCTGGGCCGCCATGTCGCCGCGCGAGCGCGTGCTGATCGGCTCTGCCGCAGTGCTGGTGCTGGTTGCGCTGCTGTGGCTGCTGGCGATCAAACCCGCTTGGCATACCCTGCAAACCGCGCCGCAGCGCATCGTCAGCCTGCAGCAGCAGTTGCAAACCCTGCAGCAGGACGGTCAGCAGATCGCCGCTCTGCGCAGTGCGCCTTCCGCCCCGGCATTCAGCGGCGATCTGCAGGCGGCCATCGTGGCCTGGTTCAAGCGTGTCGATCCGGGCGCCAAGGTTCAGGCGCAGGTGCTGCCAGGCGAGGTGACTCTGGATCTTTCGGCATTGCGACCAGCCACTCTGGCGGCACTCGCGCAAACGGCGCGACGCGACTGGTCGGCACAGGTGGACGGCGCCGATCTCAAGCGCGGCCAGGACGGCGCGCTCAGCGGCACGGTGCATCTGTCGCGGCAAGGATCGGGTGGCGGATGAATGGCCAGCGCACCCAAATCCACCGACCCGGCGCGCGCTGCGGCGTCTTCCGGCAAACGCTCGTCCAAGTCATTGTCACGCGGGCGTTCATCATCCCGCAAACCGGTCAAACGCCAACGCGCCTTCAGCCGCCGCTGGTTGTGGCTGGCGGCTTTGCTCGGCGTGCTGTGGGCGCTGCTGTGGCAGGCACCGGCCAGCTGGCTGAGCGCGGCGGTGTGGAAGGCCAGCGGTCAGCACGTCTTGCTCGCTCAGGCGCAAGGCACCTGGCGCGACGGCTCGGCGCTGCTGGTGCTCGAAGGCGGGGCGGGCAGCCGCGGCGCCACCGTGCTGCCCGGCACCTTGCACTGGAGCATCGGTCTGGGCAATCTCTGGCGCGGCCGACTGCTGGCGCAGATCGACTGGCCCAAGGTCTCGCCGCAGCCGCTGCAGATCAGCACCCAGCTCGGCTGGTCGCAGACCACCGTGGCGCTGCGCCCGGCGGGCGGCGCGCCGGATGCCCCCTGGCAGGGCATGCTGCCGCTATCGGTGCTCGACGGGCTGGGCACTCCCTGGAATACCGTTGCGCTACGGGGACAGGCGCAATTCACCTTGCGTGGCCTGCTCCTAGAATCGGTCGCCGGGCGGATGCGGATCGGGGGGCAGGTGCAGATCGATCTGCCGGATGTGGCATCCCGCCTGAGTGTGGTGGCGCCCATCGGCAGCTATACCCTGAGCATCACCGGGCAGGGCGCCGATGCGCAAGTCGAGTTGCGCAGCGACAAAGGGCCCCTGCTGTTGCAGGGCAAAGGGGTCTGGAACGGTCAGGCCCTGCAGTTTCTCGGCACCGGCCGGGCGGCGCCCGGCAACGAAGCGGCGATGGCGAATTTGCTGTCGCTCCTCGGACGTCGCGAGGGTGACCATGTGCGAATCGCCATTTGAATTCGACTGAATTCGACGACACTCCGACCGCCACAGAACACGACAAGAATCAAGGAACGCCGTGATGCATCCCGACTTGAACCCCAACTCTCATGCCCGCAGCGGGATCAGCCGCAGGATCGGCCGCGCGGTGGCCTTGCTGCTCGTTCCTTTGCTCATGCTGCAACCGGTGATGGCGCAGGCGCCCTCGGGCATGGCGGGCAAGACCGATCAAGCCAAACGCAGCGCCAATGGGGATCTCACCATCAACCTGGTCAACGCCGACATCGCCAGCGCGGTGCAGGCGGTGGCCGCGGCAACCGGGCGCAACTTCATCGTCGATCCGCGGGTGAAGGGCCAGGTCACTATTCAATTCGAAAAACCGGTGCCGCCGCAGAAAGTCTTCCAGGCGCTGCTCACGCAGTTGCGCCTGGCCGGCTTTGCCGTGGTGGAGCATGACGGCGTGTTTCAGGTCGTGCCCGAGGCCGACGCCAAGCTGCAGAGCGGGCCGGTGGGCGTCGGGCTGGCGCCTTCTCACATTCCCGGTCGTGGCGATCAGGTGGTCACGCAGATCTTCCAGTTGCGCAATGCCTCGGCCAGCAGCCTGCTGCCCGTGTTGCGGCCGCTGATCTCGCCCAACAACACCATCAACGTCAGCCCCTCCGGCAATGCGCTGGTCGTGACCGACTATGCCGACAACCTCAAGCGCATCGCGCGCATCATCGCCGCGCTCGACGTGCCCACCGGCACCGAAGTCACCGTCGTGCCGCTGACCTACGCGGTGGCCAGCGATCTGGCGCCCACGTTGCAAAAGCTCATCGACATGCAGACGGTCACCTCGAGCGGCCCGGGCACCCCCGGTGTGCAGGCAGCCGTCGCTGGCAGCGGGGCCATGCGCGCAGTCATCCTGCCCGAGTCGGCCAGCAACTCGCTGATCGTGCGGGCCACCAATGGCGCGCAACTCGCCGAGATCGAGCAGATGATCCGCCGCCTCGACCGGCCGCAAAATGATCAGGACAACATCCATGTGGTCTATCTGCGCAATGCCAATGCGGCCGATCTGGCGCGCACCCTGCGCGGGGTGCTGGCCGCGCAAGGCACGGGCAGCGCCGCGGGCGGGCAGTCGCAGACCAAGCCGCAGGGGGGATCGCAGTCGATGAGTGGCGGCAGCAACAACAGCAACTCATCTTCTTATGGGTCGTCCGGCGCCACCAGCCCGGGGCTGGGCCAGGCGCCGGAATTCGCCGCCACCAGCAACGACTCGACGGTGACCTTGCCGCAGGGCGGCACGGTTTATGCCGACAACTCGCTCAATGCCCTCATCATCAACGCGCCGCAGCCGGTTTACATGCAATTGCGCCGGGTGATCGAGCGGCTCGACGTGCGCCGGGCGCAAGTTTATGTCGAGGCGCTGATCGCCGAGGTCGACGCCAACAAGGCGGCGCAACTCGGTATTCAGTGGCAGGCCATCGCCGGCAGCGCGGGCAATCAGAATGCCATCATCGGCGGCAGCAATTACGGCACTGGCGGCTCGAACATCATCAATCTGCAGGCGGCCATTTCCGGCGGCGGCAGTTCGGCGGCAACGGCGCTCGCCAGCGGTTCGCTGGCCATCCCCAATGGTCTGAACATCGGCATTCTGCACAACGTGGCGGGCATGGCCACGCTGGGTCTGCTGGCGAACTTTCTGCAGACGCAGGACGGCGCCAACATTCTTTCCGCGCCCAACCTGATGACCCTCGACAACGAAGAGGCCAAGATCGTTGTCGGCCAGAACGTGCCCTTCGTCACCGGCCAGTATGCGCAAACCGGATCGAGCGCCACCGTCACGCCGTTCCAGACCATCGAGCGCAAAGACGTCGGCCTGACCTTGAAAGTGCGGCCGCAGATCACCGCGGGCGGCGCGATCAAGATGGATGTCTATCAGGAGGTGTCGAGCATTTCCAGCACCACCAACGCGGCGGGCATCATCACCAACAAGCGCTCCATCCAGACCGCCGTGCTGGTCAACGACGGCCAGACCATCGTGCTCGGGGGGCTGATGCAGGACAACGTGAGCCAGAACAACAGCAAGATTCCGGGTCTGGGCGACATTCCCGGGCTGGGCGCGCTGTTCCGCTCCAATTCGCGCACGGCGCAGAAGACCGATCTGATGGTGTTCCTGCGGCCTATCGTGGTGCGCACCGAAGATCAGGGCAACGCGCTGAGCCAGCAACGCTACGACACCATGCGCGGCATGCAGGACAGGGCGCAACTGCCCGCGCAGTTCGGCATGCCCGAGATGCCGGGGCCGGTGCTGCCGTCCCTTCAAGGCGATACGGGGGCAGCGCCCACGCCCCCCATGTCGCTGGGCGCAGCCAGCAGCGCTGCTGCGGCGCCCTCTACCTCTACCTCGCCCACGTCCCTCGCCATGCCACCCGCTGCGCCCGGTGCAGCCAATGCCCTGCAGAGCCTTCAGGCGAAGAGCAAGGCTGACGCGACCGTGGTGGAACTCGGCTTTTCTCAGCCCCTGGCCGCCCCGCCCACCGCATTCACCTTGAGCGATCCGATTCGGCTGGTGCTCGATTTTCAGGGCGCCCATTCGCAGCTCAGCAGCAAGAGCCAGAGCTTTGATCTGGGGCCGCTGCAGTCTGCCAGCGTGGTTGATGACCAGGGCAAGACCCGGGTGATTTTCAACCTGACTCAGACCACGCGCTACGTCACCGAGGTGCAGGGCAAGCAACTGCGCGTCATCCTCACGCCGCAGCACTGAACGACCGCTCGCCATGTCCGTGCGTCATCCCTTGCCCTATACCTTCTGCCGCGACCAGGCGGTGCTGGCCGAAGACGACGGCCAGGGCGTCGAACTCTGGATGTGCGAGGCCACGCGGCCCGCGGCGCTGGCCGAGGTGCAGCGCCAGCATGTGCTGTGCGCGGTGCACCGCACCACCGCTGAAGACCTGCAGGCGCGCATCGGCGCGGCCTACGCCGCCCGCGATGGCAGCGCCGCCTCGGTCATCAGCGAAGTGGAGGGCGACGTCGATCTAGGCCGGCTGATGCAGGACATTCCCGCGGTGGAAGACTTGCTCGAAGCCGCCGACGACGCGCCCATCATCCGCATGCTCAATGTGCTGTTCACTCAGGCCGCGCGCGAAGGGGCTTCCGACATTCACATCGAGCCCTATGAAACCGCTTCGGTGGTGCGCTTTCGCGTGGACGGCACGCTGCGCGAAGTGGTGCGGCCCAACAAGGCGCTGCACGGCGCGCTGATTTCGCGCATCAAGATTCTTTCGCAGCTCGACATCGCCGAAAAGCGTCTGCCGCAGGACGGCCGCATCGCCCTGCGCATCGGCGGCCGCACCCTCGATGTGCGCGTGTCCACCCTGCCTTGCGCGCATGGCGAACGCGCCGTGCTGCGCTTGCTCGACAAATCGGCGGCGCGGCTGAATCTGCGCGCCGTGGGCATGGCGCCCGATATGCTCGACCACTTCGATGCCCTCATTCGCGCGCCGCACGGCATTTTGCTGGTCACCGGCCCGACCGGCAGCGGCAAGACCACCACGCTTTACTCGGCGCTGAGCCGGCTCGATGCCAGCACCACCAGCATCATGACGGTGGAAGACCCGATCGAGTACGACCTGCCTGGCATCGGCCAGACGCAGGTCAACGCCCGCATCGACCTCACTTTTGCCCGCGCTCTGCGCGCCATCCTGCGGCAAGATCCCGACGTGGTGATGATCGGCGAAATCCGCGATTTCGAAACCGCGCAGATCGCCATTCAGGCCTCGCTCACCGGCCACCTGGTGCTCGCCACTCTGCACACCAACGACTCCGTCTCGGCCGTCACCCGCCTAACGGACATGGGCGTCGAGCCCTTTCTGCTTGCCTCTTCGCTGCTGGGCGTGTTGGCGCAGCGGCTGGTGCGCCAGCTCTGCCCGGCCTGCAAAGTGCCGTCGCCTGATGGCCAGGGTTTCGTGCCCGTGGGTTGCCCCGCGTGCAATCACACCGGCTACACCGGGCGTACCGGCGTGTTCGAGCTGTTCGAAGTGGACGACGGTCTGCGCGCCGCCATTCACGCCCGCGCCTCCGAGGCCGAGTTGCGGCGCCTGGCCCAGGCCACGGGGATGCGCAATATGCGCCAGGACGGGCAACGCTATATCGACACCAGCATCACCAGCCTGGCCGAGTTGCTGCGCGTGACGCGTGATTGAATTTCTGCTCCACCATGCCCGCCTACCGTTTCACCGCCCTTGACACCGCAGGCGCCGAACAGTCCGGCGTGCTCGAATCCGACAGTGCCCGCGGCGCCCGCACCCTGTTGCGCAGCCGCGGGCTCATTCCGTTGCAGGTCGAAGGCATTCACGAAGAAGCGGCGCAGGCCAGCGGCCGCCGGTTTGCGCGCCGGGTGTTCAACAACCAGGAACGCACCCTGTTCACCCGCCAGATCGCGGGCCTGTTGGTGTCTGGCCTGCCGGTGGAAAAAGCCCTTGCCGCCCTGGCCGAAGATGCTGACCGAGCCGAAATCGGCAATCTGCTTTCCAACCTCAAAAGCGAAGTCTCCGCCGGACACAGCCTGGGCGACGCGCTGGCTCAGTATCCGCGTGAATTCAAGCCCATCTACCGCGCGCTGGTGAGTGCTGGTGAAGACAGTGGCGACCTGGGTCTGGTGATGGAGCGGCTGTCCGACTACCTCGAAGACCAGCAGGCGCTGCGCGGCAAGCTGGTGCAGGCCTTTGCCTATCCGGCCATCGTGGTGCTGGTGGCCGTCACCGTGGTGGTGCTGCTGCTCACCTACGTCGTGCCGCAGGTGGTCGGCGTGTTTCAGGGCGCGCACCAGAAGTTGCCGCTGCTCACCCTCGGCCTCATCGCCGTGTCCGATTTCATGCGGGCATGGGGCTGGCTGATTTTGATCGTGCTCGCGGTTGGCGCCGTCGTGTTCGCGCAGGCCATGAAGCTGCCGGGACCGCGTCTGGCGTTCGACGCCATGATGCTGCGCAGCCCGCTGTTCGGACGGCTGATCCGCGGCATCAACACCGCGCGTTTCGCCAGCACCTTGGGCATTCTGGGTGCGGCGGGCGTGCCCATCCTGCGCGCGCTGCAGGCCGCTGCAGACACGCTGAGCAACAGCCTGCTCAAGGCCGACGCCGAAGAGGCCATCGCCCTGGTGCGCGAGGGCGCAACGCTGGCGCAGTCGCTGGCGCTGCACAAGCGCTTTCCGCCCGTGCTCATCACCTTCATCCGATTGGGCGAGCAGACCGGCACGCTGCCGCAGATGCTCGACCGCGCCGCCGTGCAGCATGCGCAGGAAGTGCAGCGCCGCGCCATGACCCTGACCACCATTCTGGAGCCGCTGCTCATTCTGGTGATGGGCGGCATGGTGCTGCTCATCGTGCTGGCCGTGATGATGCCCATCATCCAGATGAACAACCTGGTGAAATAAGTCATGCCTGCCGATTTGAACGACCGCCTGGTGGTGGCGATTTCCTCCCGCGCCCTGTTCGATTTCGAGGAGGAGAACCGCGTGTTCGAGCAGGCCGACGACGCCGCCTACATGCGGCTGCAGCTCGACCGGCTGGAGCGCCCGGCGCAGCCCGGCGTGGCGTTCCAACTGGTACGCAAGCTGCTGGCCTTCAACACCAGCGACGCCCAGCGCGACCGGGTGGAAGTGGTGCTGCTGTCGCGTAACGACCCGGTGTCCGGGTTGCGGGTGTTCAATTCCGCCAAACACCACGGCACGCCCATCGAGCGCGGCGTATTCACGCGGGGCCGCGCGCCCTATCAATATCTACACGCTTTGCAGGCCCATCTGTTTCTGTCGGCCGAGCCAGACGATGTTCGCGCTGCGCTGCACGCCGGGTATCCGGCGGCGCAGGTTTACCCCGAGTCGGCGCGTGCGTCCGAGGCGCATCCCGATGAAGTGCGCATCGCCTTCGACGGTGACGCGGTGCTGTTTTCAGACGAAGCCGAGCGTGTTTTCCAGACCGAAGGTCTGCCCGCCTTCCAGCAGCACGAAGCCCGCAAGGCCGCGCTGCCGCTGCCGCCGGGGCCATTCAAGCCTCTGCTCGAAGCCCTGCACCGCCTGCAAAGGGCCAGCGCCGATGGCTCCACCCCCATGCGCCTGCGCACCGCGCTGGTCACCGCGCGCAGCGCTCCGGCGCACGAGCGCGCCGTCCGCACCCTGATGCACTGGAACATCACCATCGATGAAGCCATGTTTCTCGGCGGGCTGGATAAGGGGCCGTTCCTGCGCGAGTTTCAGCCCGATTTTTTCTTCGACGACCAAGCTGGGCATGTGCAATCCGCCGCGCGTCATGTGCCCTCGGGGCAGGTGCACGCCGCAGTCACGCGCAAGTCCTGAAGACCGCTCGGCCCGAGCAGCCGCCGCCTGAAAAAAAGTCGCTGCGCCTCTACCATGCCAAGCTCTGTCACTCGCTGACGACACCTCGAAGGAGACTCGCATGGCCACCACCCATCTGCAGGGCAACCCCGTTCCCACCAGCGGCGAATTGCCCGCCAAAGGCAGCAAAGCCCCCGATTTCCGCCTGACCGACAAAGACCTGGCCGACCGCACCCTGGCCGACTTCGCGGGCAAGCGCAAGGTGCTCAACATCTTCCCGTCCATCGATACGCCCACTTGCGCGCAGTCGGTGCGCACCTTCAATGCACGGGCTAGCGACAAGGCCGACACTGTGGTGCTGTGCATTTCGGCCGATCTGCCCTTCGCCCAGGCCCGCTTCTGCGGCGCCGAGGGGCTGGACAAGGTGGTCAACCTCTCGGAAATGCGTGACCGCAGTTTCGCCCAGGCCTACGGCGTGGGCATCGCTGGCGGCCCGCTTGCCGGGCTGTGCGCCCGCGCCGTGGTCGTGCTCGACAAGGACAACACCGTACTGCACACCGAGCTGGTGAACGAAATCGCCCACGAGCCCAACTACGACGCGGCGTTGGCGGCGCTGTAAGGCAGCCGACTCCGCGTGGCGTGTGTTTGCCGCGCGGAGTTTCTAGAATGGTTCTTTTATTCTGCGGAGACAACACATCATGGTCATGCCCACATCCATGTCGGATCGCGACGGAAAAATCTGGATGGACGGCCAGTTGGTGGAGTGGCGTGATGCCAAAGTCCACGTTCTGACCCACACCCTGCACTACGGCTGCGGCGCCTTCGAGGGCGTGCGGGCTTACAAGACCGACAAGGGCACGGCCATCTTCCGCCTGCGCGATCACACCGAGCGCCTGTTCAACAGCGCCAAGATTCTGCGCATGGAGATTCCTTTCACCATCGAGCAGGCTATGCAAGCCCAGATCGACGTGGTCAAGGCCAACGGTTTCGACTCCTGCTACATCCGCCCGCTGACCTGGATCGGCGACAAGAAGCTGGGCGTTTCGCCGCGCGGCAACACCATTCATCTGATGATCGCAGCGTGGCCGTGGGGCGCCTATCTCGGCGAAGAGGGGCTCAAGCGCGGCATTCGCGTCAAGACCAGCAGTTACACCCGCCACCATGTGAACATCACCATGTGCAACGCCAAGGCGGTGAGCAATTACACCAACTCCATTCTGGCGAATCTGGAGGTCACGGGCGACGGCTACGACGAAGCGCTACTGCTCGACCCGCAGGGCTTTGTGAGCGAGGGCGCGGGCGAGAATATTTTCGTCGTGCGCGAAGGCGTGCTCTACACCCCCGATTTGTCTTCGGGCGCGCTCAACGGCATCACGCGCAAAACCGTGTTCGCCATCTGCGAAGACCTTGGCCTGACCATCAAGGAAAAGCGCATCACCCGCGACGAGGTTTACATCGCCGACGAAGCCTTCTTTACCGGCACGGCGGCCGAGGTCACCCCCATCCGCGAGCTCGACGGCATCACCCTCGGCCCCGGGTATCGCGGCCCGATCACCGAGCGCATCCAGAATGCTTTCTTCGACATTGTCGGCGGCCGCAATCCCAAGTACGCAGGCTGGCTGTCTGCGGTTTGACGACGCAATCCCTCACTGATCGAGACCCGCCTATGAGCGCCATTCCCAAGCCCGACATGCCCGTGGTCGAACTCAAGGCCAAGGACCTGCCCGCGTATTGCCCCAACCCCAATATGCCGATCTGGAGCAGCCATCCGCGCGTATTCATCGACGTGACGCACGGCGAAGCGGCCTGCCCTTACTGCGGCACCCGCTACCGTCTGGCCGAAGGCGAAGTGGTGCACGGCCATTGAGTGCGCATCCGGCATGACCCGTGTTCTGCTGATCGCCCCGCAGTGGATCGGCGACGCGGTGATGGCCCAGCCCTTAGTGGCTTTGCTGGCCGCCCGAGGCGAAGAGATTAGCGCGCTAGGGCTGCCCGGCGTGGCTCCGGTATTGCGGGCCATGCCGGGGGTGAGCGAGGTCATCGAGGCGCCGTTCGCGCATGGTCAGCTCGATTTCGCGCTACGCAGGCGCATCGCAAAGCCATTGCGTGGTGCGGGTTTCCAGCGGGCCTACATCCTCGGCAACAACCTCAAGTCGCGCCTGGTGCCGTGGCTGGCACGCATACCGCAGCGCATTGGCTATACCGGCGAAGCGCGCGGACTGCTACTGACCGATCGGGTTGAGGCTGACGAGCCGGCTCGGTTGAGGCCAGTCTCCGAGCCAATGGCGCTGTCGCCCGTGTCCTGCCGCGTTCCCCGGCCGCAGAGTCAGGGCCGACCGGACATGCGCCAACATTACGCCGCGCTGGCGCAGGTTGACGGCGCGTCCAGCCCGGTTTCGATTCCAGAGCCGACCCTGCACATTTCTCCCGACGAGGCCGAGGCGGCGCGCCGCCGGTTCGGTCTGCCGCCGCGCTGGATTGCCCTCTGCCCCGGCGCGGAATACGGCCCGGCCAAGCAATGGCCGGTCGCGCACTATGCCGCCCTGGCCATCCAGGCGCAACAAGCCGGTTATGCCGTTGCCGTGCTTGGCGCCCCGCGGGATGCTGCGGCCGGAGCCGAGATTGCCGCGCAGGCGCCGGGCAGCGTGAATCTTTGCGGCGCCACGCGGCTGGCAGACGCCATTGCCCTGCTTGCCAGTTGCAGCGGTGCGGTGAGTAACGATTCCGGTTTGATGCATGTGGCCGCCGCACTGCAGCGCCCGACCGTGGGGGTGTACGGCTCGACCGATCCGCGCCACACGCCTCCTGCGGCACATCACAGTGCAACGCTCTGGCTGCACCTCGATTGCAGTCCGTGTTTTCAACGCACCTGCCCGCTTGGGCATCTGGACTGCCTCAATCACATCTCGCCCGATGCGGTCTGGTGTGAGCTGGCGCGACTGATGTCTGCTGCCGCACCCCATTGAGCGCTCAGGCGCTCAATGCCAGAGCAGCACAACCGCAATCGCAATCCAGCCCAGCGTAAAGTTGAACACCACCAAGGGGTGAATCTGCTCCAGCGCGCGGCCCAGCGCGGGCCAGTCCTGATGGGAGGAGGCCCGGCGTGCGCGGCGGAACGGTGCAAAGTAAATATGCGCAAAGACCGCCATCATCACCAGGCCGATGCCCAGCATCGCATGCCAGCCCACGGGCGCCTGGGCGAAACCGACCTGCAGCATGATGATCAATCCCGAAATCAAAATCACCGCGATGCTGAGCCAGACGAGAGGGAAGAAGCGCTGCAGCGTCGCCAGCATGAACTGCGGGCGCACAGGCGGTTGAAGCAGGGCGAAAGCGGCGGGCCGCATGGCAAACAGAATGAACGCCATACCACCCATCCAGATGACCGCGGCGACAAGATGTAAAAAGACCAGCAGAGCCGTCATGAAAGTTCCCGAAATTGGATGAAATGCGCGTTTGCACAAATTGAGGTCAGTGGCGACGCGGCTGTCAAGCGAAATGACAGAACGTTGACTCGACACAATGTTAGATGCAGCCGCACGAAAAAAGCTGGTGCTGTATCGACTTTCCCCTATACTTTCGCCGTTTGACCTTCACGCCAATTGTTACCCGTCGCAACAACCGCCGCTGCAATCCGCAGCGGGCTGCGCAGATTGGTGGAAGCGTTTTAACCCAAGTTCAACTCGTGGACTGGCGATACGGCCGTCCACAAAGCTGACCAGAGTGTTTTTGCCTTGAACCCAACTGTGCCATCCATAGACCCCTGGAAAGACGAGCAAGACGTGCCGTCGGCTGCGCCCATGACGCGCGCCGAAGTGCAGAGCTTGCTTCTGCGCAAGCCGCAGGTGTCCGTTTGGCGCGTGGTGGCGCTGCAGGCCGTGGTCGGCCTGGCCGTGGCCTTGGTGAGCGGGTTTTTTGCGGCGGGCAAGCTCTCGGTCGTGTGGTCTGCGCTGTATGGCGCGGCCATCATCGCCGTGCCCTCCGCGTTGTTCGCACTGTCCATCCAGCTCTGGCTGTCCAAATTGAAGCCCGGCGTGGCGGTTTACGGTTTTGCGCTGGGTGAGTTGTTGAAAATCGGTTTGACCATCGTGCTTCTGTTTTTTGCGCCGCGTATCGTGCAGCCCCTCAGTTGGGCCGCGATGCTGATCGCCGTCGTCGTGACCTTGCAGGTGTACTGGGTCGCCCTGATTCTGCGCGGCAAGAAATCGAGTTGCGCAGCCTGATCCATTCCAGTCGTGCCGCGCAGGCGGCCTTCCTCAAAATAGTCGACCATGTCCGCAGAACAACACACCATCACCGCAGGCGAGTACATCGTTCACCACCTGACGCAATGGACCAGTGGTCCGCGTACCGGGGTGGTTGACTTTGGCATCGTCGACATCGATTCCCTTTTCTTCTCCGTGCTGCTGGGCGTGATTGCGTGCTACGTGCTTTGGCGCGTCGCAAAAAACATGACCAGCGGCAAACCGGGCAGGCTTCAGGCTGCGGTCGAATTTCTGGTTGAGTTCGTCGACGAGCAGGCGCGCGGCATTGTGCGCAATGCCAAGTCGCGCGAATTCGTGGCTCCGCTGGCGTTCATCTCGTTCGTCTGGATCGTGATGATGAACCTCATGGATCTGCTGCCCGTCGATCTGTTGCCCCGCCTCTGGCAAACCGCGGGCGCCGCGACCGGCCACGACCCGGAGCATATGTATTTGCGTGTGGTGCCTACGGCCGACCTGTCGATCGCCCTGGGCATGTCGATCACCATTTTGTTGCTGAGCCTGTACTACGGCATCAAGGTCAAGGGCATTGGCGGCTGGGTGCATGAGTTGTTCACCGCGCCGTTTGGCAACCATTTCCTGCTCTGGCCGCTGAACTTCGCCATGCAGTTGCTCGAATATCTGGCGAAAACCCTCTCGCACGGCATGCGGTTGTTCGGCAACCTTTACGCCGAAGAAATTCTGTTCATGATCATCGCGCTCATGGGGGCTGCCGGCCTGAGCAGCCTGACGGGTTGGGCACTGTTCTTCGGCAACATCGCAGCCGGTCTGGCCTGGTCGATCTTCAGTCTGCTGGTCATCGTGCTGCAGGGTTTCATTTTCATGATGCTGACTCTGGTTTACATCGGTCAGGCGCATGATCACCATTGATCGGTTTTGATCACTTTCGTTTTTTTCTGATTTCTTTTTTCTTCACCACTTCAACTCACTAGGAGCAAGCATGGAACACGTTCTCGGATATGTCGCACTGGCCGCGGGTCTGATCATTGGTCTGGGCGCCAACGGCGCTTGTATCGGCATCGGCATCATGGGCAGCAAATATCTCGAATCCGCCGCACGTCAGCCCGAGCTGATGAACGAACTGCAAACCAAGATGTTCCTGCTGGCCGGTCTGATCGACGCGGCCTTCCTGATCGGTGTCGGTCTGGCCATGATGTTCACCTTCGCCAACCCGTTCGTACTGAAGTAAGCCACGCTTGACTCCAGCAACGATCTGTTCACCCATCTGAAGCAAAGGTTAGCGCCATGCATCTGGACGCAACACTCATTGCGCAGATCATCGTTTTCTTGCTGCTGGCGTGGTTCACGAAGAAATTCGTGTGGCCCCCCATCACCAAGGCCCTCGATGAACGCGCAACAAAAATCGCCGACGGTCTGGCTGCCGCCGATCGCGCCAAGTCTGAACTCGCCTCGGCCAATCGCAAGGTCGAGGAAGAACTTGCCCGCTCGCATCAAGAGAGCGCGGGACGCCTGGCTGACGCCGAGCGTCGTGCGCAGGCCGTGATCGAAGAGGCGCGCAAGAAGGCCGAGGAGGTCGCAGCCAACATCGTGGCGCAGGCCAAGTCAGAGGCTGATCAGCAAGCGGTCAAGGCGCGCGAGCAATTGCGTGACCAGGTGGCAGCGCTGGCAGTCAAGGGTGCCGAGGCCATTCTGCATCGCGAGATCAATCCGCAGGTGCATGCCGATCTGCTGAACCGGCTCAAGGCCGAGCTGTAATCGGAGTGCGCCATGGCTGAACTCGCCACTAT
Organism: Thiomonas sp. 13-64-67; assembly: GCF_002282795.1. Classification (NCBI taxonomy): domain Bacteria; kingdom Pseudomonadati; phylum Pseudomonadota; class Betaproteobacteria; order Burkholderiales; genus Thiomonas; species Thiomonas sp. 13-64-67. Next base: position 36,606 of record NZ_NCKP01000006.1, on the reverse strand, counting down.
TGCCCGTCCTTACGCCGAAGCCGCTTTTGCCGCTGTGCGCGAATCCGGTACTCCGCCCGCGCAAGCGGCAGACGCCCTGGACCAGATTGCCCAGATTGCTGCAGATCCCGCTTTGCGCGAGGTGATGGGCAGTCCGAAAGTTTCCGCACGGCAACTTGCTGATCTGGTTCTGGGTGCTCTGCCGGGAACCGTTGCTCCGGTGCTGAAAAATCTGGTCGAGATGCTCGCCGAAAACCGGCGTTTCGCCGCAGTCGGGCAGATCGCCGAGCAGTTCCGTGTGCTCAAGGACGAGGCCGAAGGCAAGGTCGAGGCCGTGGTGTCCAGTGCGTTCCCGCTGGAAGGCGAGGCGCTCGAAAGCTTGCTGCAGGCGCTCGAACGCAAATACGGCCGCAAGCTGCACGCCACTGTGGAAATCGATCCGTCGCTCATCGGGGGGGTGCGTGTCGCTGTAGGCGACGAAGTGCTCGACACCTCGGTTCGCGCCCGGCTGGAGCAGATGAAAGTCGCTCTCACCGCTTAAAGTCTTAGAGGCTCCCATGCAACTCAATCCCGCAGAAATTTCCGAACTCATCAAGAGCCGCATCGAAGGTCTGGGCGCCAGCGCCAATATCCGCAACGAGGGCACGGTCGTGTCCCTCACCGACGGTATTGCGCGGGTGCACGGCCTGTCCGACGTGATGCAGGGCGAAATGCTCGAATTCCCGAACAACACCTTTGGCCTGGCGCTCAACCTCGAGCGTGATTCGGTCGGGGTGGTGATTCTGGGCCCTTACGAGCAAATCTCAGAAGGTGACACCGTCAAGTGCACCGGCGAAATTCTTTCCGTGCCCGTCGGCCCCGAGCTCATCGGCCGCGTGGTCAACACCCTGGGTGTGCCCATCGACGGCAAGGGCCCGGTGGAAACCAAGCAACTCGATCCGATCGAAAAGATCGCCCCTGGTGTGATCTGGCGGCAATCCGTGTCGCAGCCGGTGCAGACGGGTATCAAGGCGATCGACGCCATGGTGCCCGTCGGTCGCGGCCAGCGCGAGCTGATCATCGGCGACCGCCAGACCGGCAAGACCGCGGTGGCCGTCGACTCGATCATCAGCCAGAAGGGCAAAGACCTGATCTGTATCTACGTGGCGATCGGCCAGAAGGCCTCGACCATCGCCAACGTAGTGCGCAAGCTGCAAGAGTTCGGCGCGATGGAATACACCATCGTCGTCGCGGCCTCCGCCTCGGACTCCGCCGCCATGCAGTACCTGGCGCCTTACGCCGGCTGCACCATGGGCGAATACTTCCGCGACCGCGGTCAGGACGCGCTGGTGATCTATGACGATCTGACCAAGCAGGCCTGGGCCTATCGCCAGATCTCGCTGCTGCTGCGCCGTCCGCCGGGCCGTGAAGCCTACCCTGGCGACGTGTTCTACCTGCACAGCCGCCTGCTGGAACGCGCCGCCCGCGTCAGCGAGGCGTATGTCGAGAAGTTCACCAACGGCGCGGTCAAGGGCAAGACGGGTTCGCTCACCGCTTTGCCCATCATCGAAACCCAGGCTGGCGACGTGTCCGCCTTCGTGCCGACCAATGTGATTTCGATTACCGACGGCCAGATCTTCCTCGAAACCGATCTGTTCAACGCCGGTGTGCGTCCCGCCATCAACGCGGGTGTATCGGTGTCGCGGGTGGGTGGTGCGGCGCAGACCAAGATCATCAAGAAGCTCTCGGGCGGTATTCGTACTGACCTGGCCCAGTACCGTGAACTGGCTGCGTTCGCGCAGTTTGCTTCCGACCTAGACGAAGCGACCCGCAAGCAGCTCGAGCGCGGCCGCCGAGTGGTCGAATTGCTGAAGCAGCCTCAGTATCAGCCGGCGCAGGTCTGGCAGATGGCGGCATCGCTCTACGCGGTGAACAACGGCTATCTTGACGACATCGAAGTCAAGCAGGTTCTGCCGTTTGAAAAGGGCCTGCACGATCATCTGCAGACCAAGCACGCCGCCTTGGTGCAAAGCATCGAATCTTCCAAGGATCTGTCCAAGGATGATGAAGCCAAGCTCAAGGAAGCGATCGCCGAATTCAAGAAAAACGGTGCGTACTAATTCATTCCACGAAAACGGACGGAGCTGGGCAAGGATGTTTTGCCCAGACTGACCCAGGAGTAATTCAATGGCTGGAATGAAAGAAGTACGCGTCAAGATCAAGAGCGTGCAAAACACGCGCAAGATCACCAAGGCGATGGAAATGGTGGCGGCCTCCAAGATGCGCAAGGCGCAGGAGCGCATGCGCGCAGCCCGCCCGTATGGAGACACGGTGCGTGTCATCGCGGGTCACCTGCGGCAGGCGAATCCGGAATACACCCATCCTTTCCTGATCAAACGTGAGCCGATCAAGCGCGTGGGTTTGATTTTGGTGACCACCGACAAGGGTCTGTGCGGAGGGCTGAACACGAATATCACCCGCATGGCTCTGGGCAAAATCAAGGAATGGCAGGCCGATGGCGTGCAGATCGAGTGCTGCGCCATTGGCAACAAGGGCCTGCAATTCCTGCAGCGTTTAGGCATGAATCTCACGTCGCACGCGGTACAGCTTGGCGACAAGCCGCATCTTGAAAAGTTGATCGGCCCCGTAAAAATCATGCTCGACGCCTACCAAGACGGCAAACTCGACGCGGTGTATCTGGGCTTCAGCCGCTTCGTCAACACCATGAAGCAGGCGCCGGAAATCGAGCCGCTCGTACCGCTCCCCGCGCATGCGCTGACGGCCAAGGCTGGAGATGAAAAGTCCCATAGCTGGGATTACATCTACGAGCCCGACGCCAAGCCGGTGATCGATGCGCTGTTGGTGCGCTATATCGAGGCACTGATTTATCAGGCGGTGGCAGAGAACATGGCGTGCGAGCAGTCCGCCCGCATGGTGGCGATGAAGTCCGCCTCGGACAACGCCAAGAGCGTGATCGGTGAGTTGCAGCTCGTCTACAACAAGAGCCGACAGGCAGCCATTACCAAAGAACTTTCGGAAATCGTGAGCGGAGCCGCCGCGGTGTGAACCCCGGCTAACCGAATTGAAACCATTGGAGAGCAATATGACGACGGCTCAAGCGCAAGGCAAAATCGTTCAGTGCATCGGCGCTGTGATCGATATCGAATTTCCCCGCAATGCCATTCCCAAGGTGTACGACGCCTTGGTGCTGGCGGACAACAACGCCAGCAGTCTGGCAGAAAGCGGCCTCACTTTCGAGGTGCAGCAGCAGATCGGCGACGGCGTGGTGCGCACCATTGCCATGGGCTCCAGCGATGGCCTGCGTCGGGGCATGCTGGTCAACAACACCGGCCATTCCATTCAGGTCCCGGTGGGGCCGGCGGTGCTGGGTCGCATCATGGACGTGCTGGGCCGCCCCATCGACGAAGCCGGCCCCATCGCCACCGACGAGCGCCGCTCGATTCACCAGTCGGCGCCGAAGTTCGATGATCTGTCTCCTTCGGTCGATCTGCTCGAAACCGGCATCAAGGTGATCGACCTGGTCTGCCCGTTCGCCAAGGGCGGCAAGGTCGGCCTGTTCGGCGGCGCCGGCGTGGGCAAGACCGTGAACATGATGGAGCTCATCAACAACATCGCCAAGCAGCATAGCGGCCTGTCGGTGTTCGCCGGTGTGGGTGAGCGCACCCGCGAAGGCAATGACTTCTATCACGAAATGAAGGACTCCAACGTCCTAGACAAGGTGGGCATGGTGTTCGGTCAGATGAACGAACCCCCGGGCAACCGCCTGCGTGTGGCGCTGACCGGCCTGACCATGGCCGAGCGTTTCCGCGATGAGGGCCGTGACATTCTGTTCTTTGTGGACAACATCTACCGCTACACCCTGGCGGGTACCGAAGTGTCCGCGCTGCTGGGTCGTATGCCGTCTGCCGTGGGCTACCAGCCGACGCTGGCCGACGAAATGGGCAAGCTGCAAGAGCGCATCACCTCCACCAAAACCGGCTCCATCACCTCCATCCAGGCCGTGTACGTGCCGGCGGACGATTTGACCGACCCGTCGCCCGCAACCACCTTCAACCACCTCGACGCCACCGTGGTGCTGAGCCGCGACATCGCCTCGCTGGGCATCTACCCGGCGGTCGATCCGCTGGATTCCACCAGCCGTCAGATCGACCCCAACGTCATCGGCGAAGAGCACTACTCCACCACCCGCGCGGTGCAGGGCATTCTGCAACGCTACAAGGAACTGCGCGACATCATCGCCATTCTGGGCATGGACGAACTCTCGCCGGAAGACAAGCAGGCTGTGGCCCGCGCCCGCAAAATCCAGCGTTTCCTGTCGCAGCCCTTCCACGTGGCCGAAGTGTTTACCGGTTCGCCGGGCAAGTATGTGCCGCTGAAGGAAACCATCCGCGGCTTCAAGATGATCGTCAACGGCGAATGCGACGCCCTGCCCGAGCAGGCGTTCTACATGGTCGGCACCATCGACGAAGTCTTCGAGAAGGCCAAGAAACTCAACTAAGCCAGCGAGCTTGAAGCGATCCAATCCGGCCGATGACGCAAAAGACCGTCGGCTGGAGCCTGAAACCGCATCACGTTCCGGATTGAAGCCATGAACACCATCCATGTCGACGTCGTCAGCGCCGAAGAATCCATCTTCTCCGGTGAAGCCCGTTTCGTCGCCCTTCCGGGCGAGTCAGGTGAACTGGGCATTCTGCCCGGCCACACCCCCTTGATCACCCGCATCAAGCCGGGCTCGGTGCGAATCGAGTTGGCCGAAGCCAACGCCACAGGCGGCAAGGAAGAGTTCATCTTTGTCGCAGGCGGCATTCTTGAAGTGCAGCCCAAGAGGGTGACCGTGCTCGCGGACACCGCCATTCGGGGAAAAGATCTCGACGAGGCCAAGGCCAACGAGGCGCTCAAGGCCGCGCAAGACGCGCGCGCGCATGCCAAAGAAGTGCAAGACGTCGCTGTGGTGGAGGGTGAACTCGCCATGCTGGCCGCCCAGCTTGCGGCGATCCGCAGGCTTCGCGGCCGAGCGCACTGAGAGCCCCCAGGGCCGGGCTGCGCCCAGCCCGCCCCCCGTGGGGGGGTCAAGGAAACTTGAGACTGCCCTACGTTTCCTTGAGTTCTCTTGGGTCAACCGTTGCAAAAGAACAGCCCGCTCTTGCGGGCTGTTTTGTTTTGCGCTTCGCCGCCGTTACGATGAACTGGACGTGAGCAATGTGGAGTCGGTGAATGAGCGCAGGTGGGGGCGTATGGACGACAGCCCAAGGAGGTCGGGACAGCAGGCAGCGCCTGCCAGGATCTGCGCTCGCCGTTGCACTGTTGCTGGGTTTGGCCTTAGGGGGCTGCGCCAGTGCGCCGCAGCGCAGCGCCACAAGCGGGGCGCCGGTCAATGCGCAAGAGGGGTGCCACGCGCCACCGCCCAATCTGCGTGCAGCCTACAACCGCCCTTATACCGTGCGGGGCCGCAGCTACAGCCCCTTGCGCAACGCTGACGGTTACGACGAAGTAGGCATCGCCTCCTGGTACGGCTGGGAGTCGGGCACCACCACGTCGATGGGCACGCGTTTCAACCCGCGAGACTTTTCGGCCGCCAGCCGCGTCTTGCCGCTGCCAACCTGCGTTCAGGTGACCAATCTCGACAACGGTCTGAGCGCCCTGGTGCTGGTCAATGATCGGGGTCCGTTTGTCAGCGGACGTTTGCTCGATTTGTCGATGGGCGCAGCGCAGGCTCTGGGCGTGACCCGAACGGGCACGGCGCGCGTGCGCATCGTGGCCCTGCCCGAGGGGGCCAACGCCCCCTTGCAAATCGCGCAGGCGGCCACGCCGCAGCCGTCGCCGCAAACCGGGTCGGCGCCTGTCGTGAGCCAGCCGTCTACTTCCTTGTCGGATCAGCCCGCGTTTGCGCCGCAGCAGTTCGCTGCGGCGCCCGTCACGCAGGTGCCGTCGATGCCAACGCCCGGGGCGAGCTTGCCCCCGCAGGCGCCAGAGCCTGCGCCCATCGAAGTGCAGACGCTGCCGCCGCTTACGCCCGCCTCATTGTCAACCTCTGTGCCGGCCGTCTCTGACCCACAGGCTGCGTTGCCTGCCGCTGCTGCCAGCACTCAGCCGCCAATGCCGCAGCCCGCGTTGAACCTGCCCGCAAACTCCGCCTCACCGCAAAACTATGTGCAGACTGGCGCATTCACGCTGCAAGCCAATGCCGAGGCGGAAAAAGCGCGTCTGCAGGCCGCAGGCATCGACGACGTATTGGTGGTGCCCGGCTATATCCGGGGTCAGACGTTCTACCGTGTGCAGATCGGACCGATCACAGGCGCCGCACCGGATGCCACGCTAGTGCAGAAATTACAGGGACTGGGATTGAGCGGCTACTCCGTGGTGCAGCAGTAGCGACACACTTCCTGCCTCCAAGACCACAAATGAAAAACGCACCCGAAGGTGCGTGCAAACCGCGTGCAAGCGTTTGAATTACTTCTTGCGCAGGCATTCGCTCATGAATTTTTTACGCTCTTCGCCTTTCATGCCTTTGGCCTTGGCATCTTTGCTGCAGAACGACATCTTCTCTTGCTGCGGGGTCAGCTTCTTTTCGCCGGCAGCGGCTTTTTGTTCTGTCTTGCGTTCGGGCTTGGCGGCTTCTTTGCTAGCAGGCTTGGCAGTTTCGGCCGCTGCGGCGGGCTTGCTGGCCAGGCACTCTTTCATGAAGGTCTTGCGGGCCTCGCCGGTCTTGCCGGTGGCTTCCTTGTTGCATTGGGCCATGCGGCTTTGCTGCGGTGTGCCTTGCGCTTGAGACAGCACAGGCAGGGCCATCAGGCCCAGGGCGAGACCGAGGGTGGCGATCAGTTTTTTCATCATTCCTCCAAGTTGTGTTGTGACCGGACCGCAGTAGGCGGTTGTGCGATCAAGCCGTGCAACGAAAGGTTGCAAACCGGCAATTCATTACACCATAGGGTTGTGCGGGCGCGAAGAACGGCAACAGACCCATAAAATGCCGACTTTGCGTCTTCACAACATTCCCATAATGATCGAATTCACCGCGCGGTTGACCACGGCGCTGCAACAAGCGGCAACGGCCTTGCAGCCCGAGTTTTCAGGCTCTATCGAACTCAGCCGTCCGCGCAGCGACGATCATGGCGAATTGGCCAGCAATCTGGCGATGCAACTGGCCAAACCGCTCAAACGCAATCCGCGCGATGTCGCTCAGCAAATCATCGATGCGTTGAGCACAAATGCTGACTTGGCCGAGGGCATCGCCCGCACTGAAATCGCCGGGCCCGGATTCATCAACTTTCACCTTCATCCTGCGGTGCTGCAGCAGGTGATTGTGGAAGTCGAGCAGGGTGCGGCGAAGTTCGGGCATTCCCGTGCGGGGCGCGAGCAGCCCATGCTGGTGGAGTTTGTTTCGGCCAATCCGACCGGGCCGTTGCATGTGGGACATGGTCGCCAGGGGGCGTTGGGCGATGCCATTGCCGCCGTCTTGACCACTCAAGGCTGGGCGGTGCAGCGCGAGTTTTATTACAACGACGCCGGGGTACAGATCCAGACGCTCGCGCTGTCGGTTCAGGCCAGGGCGCGTGGGTACAAGCCGGGCGATGCGCAATGGCCCGAGTCGGCCTACAACGGCGACTACATCGCCGATATCGCGCGGGACTTTCTGGCGTGTGAATCGGTACCAGACGACCAGGGTCAGCCCATCGTGGCCAATGGTCAAGCCGACGATCTGGACAATATCCGCCGTTTTGCCGTGGCCTACCTGCGCCGCGAGCAGGATCTCGATCTCAAGACTTTCGGCATTCGGTTCGACAACTATTACCTCGAATCCAGCCTCTACACCGATGGCCGGGTGGAAGACGCGGTGCAGCGCTTGCAGGCCTCGGGCCACACCTACGAGCAGGACGGCGCGCTGTGGCTGCGCACGACGCAATACGGTGACGACAAGGACCGCGTGATGCGCAAGTCCGACGGCACCTACACCTATTTCGTTCCCGATGTGGCCTACCACCTGGCCAAATGGCAGCGCGGGTTTCATCGCGCGGTGAATATTCAGGGCTCGGATCATCATGGCACCATCGCGCGGGTGCGCGCCGGGCTGCAGGCGCTCGACCTCGGCATACCCACCGGCTATCCCGACTATGTGCTGCACAAAATGGTCACGGTGATGCGGGGCGGGCAGGAGGTGAAAATCTCCAAGCGCGCAGGCAGCTATGTGACCGTGCGCGACCTGATTGAATGGTCGGGCGGCGTGCGCGACGACATGAACGACGACGAGCGCCAGGCGGCTTTGCAGCGAGGGCGAGACGCCGTGCGCTTTTTTCTGGTCTCGCGCAAAGCCGATACCGAATTCGTGTTCGATGTCGATCTGGCCCTGGCGCAAAGCGACGAAAACCCGGTTTACTACGTGCAATATGCCCACGCCCGGGTGAACTCGGTGTTCGAACAATGGGCCGCCCGAGCCCCGCAAGAGGCCGCGCAGCCCGCGCTCATCGAGCAAGCCGACTTGTCACTGCTGATCGCCCCGCGCGAACGAGCGCTGCAACTCACGGTGGCGCGCTATCCGCAAGTCCTGGTCGCAGCGGCACAGGAACTGGCGCCGCATCAGGTGGCCTTCTATCTGCGCGATCTGGCTGCCGATTTCCACGCTTTCTACAACGCCGAACGCGTGCTGGTCGACGAACTTCCCCTGCGGCATGCGCGCCTGCGGCTGCTGCGTGCCGTGCGTCAGGTGATGCACAATGCACTGGCCGTGCTCGGCGTGAGCGCGCCGCAGCGCATGTAAGCGCACGGCGCGTCCGCAGGGCTCCATCGACAACGCACACTTCTGTCTTCCATGTCTAAACGCACCACACTCCGCGGCCAGTTCGGCGGCACCGTGATCGGCCTGATCGTCGGCCTGGTCATCGGCCTGGGTATCGCCCTCGGCGTTGCCCTCTACATCACCAAGGCGCCGCTGCCCTTCATGAATCGATTCCAGGAGCGCCCCGCCAGTGCGGCTTCCGGGGCCAGCAACTGGAATCCCAATCAGGGCTTGAGCGGTGCAACCGCAGCGCCGCCTGCGGGCAGCGGTTCCATGCCCGTGACGGTGGCGAGCAAGCCGCTGTCTCCTCAGGCGCTGGCCAAACTGGGGCAGCCCGCTGCGGGGGCCTCACAGGCGGCACTCGCGCCGACGACGGGAGGCGCGACAACTCCGGCCGCCCCAACCAAACCGGCCGCCCAAGGCCCCGTGCAGTATGTGCTGCAGGTCGGGGCGTACAGCACGCGCGAAGACGCCGAGCGTCAGCGCGCCAAGGTGGCTCTGATCGGTCAGGAGGCGCATGTGGATGAGCGCGTTGTCAACGGGCGCACCCTCTATCGCGTTCGAGTGGGGCCATTCACCTCGGCGCAGCAGGCCGAGCAGACGCAGAAACTTCTGGGCGATAACGGGGTTCAAACCGCCCTGATGCGCACCGGTTCATAAAACCCTATTCAGATCTTCAAACCAAAGGACGACTCATGTTTCAACGCTGGCTTACCGTGGTGTTCATGGTGTTTTCAATGGGCTTTCTTGCCGCGGGCGCGCAGGCGCAGACGCCCGCCAAGAGCAGCCCCTTCAACGAGGGTTTTGCCTACAACCGCCTGGCCGTGCCGCAGCCGGTAAGCCCGTCGGACAAAATCGTGGTGTACGAGTTTTTCTGGTACGACTGCCCGCACTGCGCCGACTTCGACCCCCTGCTCGAAGCCTGGCAGAAAAAACTGCCCGCCGGAGTGGTGCTCGAGCGCGTGCCCGTCGCTTTTTCTCCTCAGTTCGTGCCGCAACAGCACCTCTACTACGCACTGAAGGCGCTGGGCAAGCTCGACGATGCGATGCAGGCCAAGATTTTCAATGCCATCCACAAACAGCACATTCCTCTGGGCACGGCCGATCAGATGGCCAACTGGCTGGCACAGCAGGGCATTCCCAAAAAAGCGTTCCTGGATGCCTACAACTCGTTCGGCGTGAATGCGCAAGTCCGGCAGGCCACGCAAATGGTGACGGACTATCAGATCAGCGGGGTGCCGACCATGGCGGTTCAGGGCACCTACACCACTTCTGCGGCGCTGCCTGAAGCCAACAACAACAAGAAGGTGCTCGAGGTCGTGGACTACCTGATCAAGAAGGTGCAGGCGGAGAAGAAGTAAGCGCGTTGCCCTTCCACATCTCAACACTGCCCGCATACCGCGGGCAGTGTTTTTTGAGCCCCGCAAAATTGCTGCGAAATCGCCTGAACTGGCCCTAGAATGGCCCGACTAAAGCAAAACCCATGCCGATGAAACGAGTGGCCCGAATCCTGTTGTTGACCCTGCTGTGTGCGCCGAGCTTGGCGCTGCCCGTGCTTGCGGCGAAGACCGACCGGAACCAGCCGATTCACATCGAGGCCGACGCCATGCGCTACGACGACGTGCACCAGACCAGTGTGTTCACCGGCAACGTGGTTGTCACCAAGGGTTCTCTGGTGCTGCGCGCCGCCACGGTCGATGTGCGCCAGGCGCCGGACGGCTATCAGTACGCGACGGCGATCGCCGCGCCGGGCCAGTTGGCTACCTTCCAGCAACAACTCGATACCGCGCCCGGCCAGCCCACGCAAACCATGGACGGCGCCGCGCAGCGCATCGAATACGACGGCAAGACCGATGTAGTGACGCTGCGTGGCCAAGCCATGCTCAGCCGACTGATCGACGGCAAGCTGGCCGACCGCAGCCAGGGCAATGTGATTGCCTACAACCAGATCACCGATGTGTTCACCGTCGAAGGCGGTGCGCAGGGCGCCACGGCCACCAATCCTGGAGGGCGGGTGCGGGTGATGTTGACGCCGCAGCCCGCCGCCCCATCTGCGCCGACGGCGCCCAAATCGCCTCCCGCGCTCAAAGTCGCCCCGAAGCTGGGGACGCAGCCTTGAGCGTCCAGCCGCATTCCGCTGGGCAGACCGTGGTGCGGGGTGGCCTGGAGCCCGTCGCCCCGGCGGAAGCCGCGCGCGCGCCTTCAACTCCGTCGTCCCGCGCGGCAACGGGCCCGGAGCTCGACGTTCAGCATTTGCAGAAACGCTATGCCGGTCGGCAGGTGGTGCGCGACGTCAGCTTCAGCGTGCGCTGCGGCGAGGTGGTCGGCCTGCTGGGGCCGAACGGCGCGGGCAAGACCACGTCGTTCTACATGATCGTCGGCCTGGTGCGGCCCGACGCGGGGCGCATCCACATCGACGGCCAGGACGTGAGCGATTCTCCGATGCATCGCCGTGCGCGCATGGGGCTGTCGTATCTGCCGCAGGAGGCGTCGATCTTCCGCCGCATGACGGTGGCCGAGAACGTGAGGGCGGTGCTGGAGTTGCAGCGCGACGCGCAAGGGCGCCGCCTGGGCAAGGCCGAAATCCGCGAACGCGAAGATCATCTGCTGCGCGAACTGCACGTCGAACATCTGCGCGACAGCCCCGCCCCCGCGCTTTCGGGCGGCGAGCGGCGGCGGGTGGAAATCGCCCGCGCGCTGGCCACGCAACCGCGCTTCATCCTGCTCGACGAGCCGTTTGCCGGCATCGATCCAATTGCGGTCATCGAGATTCAGCGCATCGTGCAGTTCCTGAAAGAGCAGGGCATCGGCGTGCTGATCACCGACCACAATGTGCGTGAAACGCTGGGCATCTGCGACCGGGCCTGCATCATCAGCGAAGGGCAGGTGCTGGCGCAGGGCGATCCGCAATCCATCATCGACAACCCCGCGGTACGCAAGGTGTACCTCGGCGAAAACTTCCGCATGTAAGCCGCGATGAAGCCGTCGCTGAACCTGCGCCTGTCCCAGCATCTCGCACTCACGCCGCAGTTGCAGCAGTCCATCCGGCTGCTGCAACTCTCCACTCTCGAACTCACGCAGGAAATCGAGGGCCTGCTCGAATCCAATCCCTTCCTCGAACCTGAAGAAGAGCAAGAGGCGCCCGCTGCCGCGCCGACATCCGAGTCGCCACCGCCTTTGGCGCTCGACCCGTCTCAGACATCGGTCGAAGGGCATGACGCAGCCGCCGAGCCCGCCGCTGAGTTGCAACTCGACACGCAGGACTGGACGGCCAGCAGCGGCGAAACCGATCACGGTGCGGATACCGATGCCGACGCCGACTCCTGGGTCAGCTCAGGCCAGTCCGCCAGCGGGGGTGACGACGACGAATTCAGCGCGCTCGACATTGCCTCCGAACACCTCGATCTGCGCGACCACCTGCGCGGTCAGTTGGCCGGGCTTGCGCTGAGCGCCACCGACCGCGCGGCTGCCGAAGCCATCATCGACTCGCTCGACGAAGACGGCTATCTGCCTGACACCCCGCTGGAACTGGCGCAGGCCCTCGCCCCCGCGGCAGACGCCGAGCAGCTCGAAGATCTGGCCGATGCGCTGAACACGGCCATGCGCCTGATTCAGAGCTTCGACCCGGCCGGTGTTGCCGCCCACGATTTGCCCGACTGTCTCTGCCTGCAGCTTCAGCGCCAGGCGTCTTGTCCCGTGCGCGAACTCGCCCTGCAGATTTGCCGCGGCGGTCATCTCGATCTGCTGGCCAAGCGCGACTGGCGCAAGCTCGAACGCCAGCTCGAAGCCGATGAAGCCGCGCTGCGCCTGGCGCAGCAACGCATCGCCCAACTCGACCCCCATCCAGGCAGCGCCTTTCGCCGCGATGCCGCGCAGGCCGTGACCCCCGATGTCATCGCCCGCAAGACCCCGCAAGGCTGGGTGGCGCAGCTCAACCCCGAGGTCATGCCCCGGCTGCGCGTGAACCAGATCTATGCCGACGCCATGCGCCGCGCCCGCGACAGCGGCGGCGCCATGCAGGGACAGCTTCAGGAGGCGCGCTGGTTCGTGAAAAACGTGCAGCAGCGTTTCGAGACCATTCAGCGCGTGTCGCAGACCATCGTCGAGCGCCAGCAGCGTTTTTTCGACTTCGGCCCCGTGGCCATGCGGCCCATGGTGCTGCGCGAAATCGCCGACGAACTCGGCCTGCACGAATCGACCATTTCGCGCGTGACCACGCAGAAATTCATGCTCACGCCCTTCGGCACTGTCGAGCTGAAGTATTTTTTCGGCTCTGGCCTGAGCACCGAGGCAGGGGGCAATACCTCATCCACCGCGGTACGCGAACTCATCCGCCGCCTGGTGGCTGAAGAAGACAGCGCCAAACCCCTGTCGGACAGCGAACTCGCCGAACGCCTCACGCAGCAAGGCGTGCAGGTGGCGCGGCGCACCGTGGCCAAATACCGCGAAGCGCTGCGCATCGCCCCGGCGAATCTGCGCAAGAGCGGCTGAGGGCCCGCAGCCGCAAGCGGAGCCAGTCGCTCACCTTGCGCTAAGTCGTCCTCTCCAGAATGCCGGGGTCGCGCCGTACGCGACGCCACAACAACGCAAACGGTATTCAGGGAGTTCATCATGCAAAACGCAGTAAAAGCCGCGCAGCCCGGTTGGGCGCTGGCGGTCAAGGTTCCGGTCGTCATCACGCTTTACTTCTGGCTGATCAAAATCATGGCCACCACGGTGGGCGAAACCGCCGCAGACTATCTGGCGGTGGATCTGCATCTGGGCCTGGTCGCCACCAGCGCGGTGATGACCCTCTTGTTCATCGGTGTGTTGGCGGCGCAGATGCGCGCCAGCCGTTACGTTCCCTGGCTTTACTGGTTGACGGTTACGCTCATCAGCGTCGTGGGCACCTTGCTGACCGACAATCTGACCGATCAGTTGGGTGTGCCGCTGCCGGTGAGCACCGCCTTGTTTGCGGTGGCCTTGCTGGCGACGTTTGCGATCTGGTGGGGTAGCGAGCGCAATCTGTCCATCCACAGCATTGCCACGCCAAAACGAGAAGGGTTTTACTGGGCGACGATTCTGTTCACCTTTGCGCTGGGTACTGCTGGAGGCGATCTGGCCGCTGAGCGGCTGCAGCTCGGCTATGCCTTGTCGGCCTTGCTGTTTGGCGGCGCCATTGCGCTGACGGCAGCGGCCTACTACCTCTTCAAGGCCAGTGCCGTGACCACGTTCTGGATCGCTTACATCCTCACCCGCCCGCTGGGTGCGACCTTGGGCGACTGGTTGTCCAAACCCGGTTCCGAAGGAGGGCTCGGTCTGGGAACCATGGGCACCAGTGCCCTGTTCCTGGTCACGATTCTGGCCCTGGTGATTTACCTCACTGCGACACGGCGGGACCAGTTGCAGAAGAGTTCAAGCCCAGGTTCAACCGCAAGTTCAACGCTCTCCTGACTTCCCGCGGGCGGCTTGGAGCGCGCGCTGCAAGCCGGTGCGGGCCTGCTTGAAGGCATCGTGCATGGCCTGTTCGCTGAACGCGTTGGGCTGTGACGGCGGAGTGCTTGGGTCGCTGATCATCCAACGCGCCAGCCGGTGGGTGTCGAGCGCTTTGCCCAGGTCGGTTTGCAGGGCGCTGGTGAGTTTGAGCCAGGCTTTGCCTTCGTCGCCCAGCGACTGGCCGATCCAGGGGGCCAGCCATTCCAGCGCATAACGCAATTGCTTGGCGCGCAGGCGCAGGGCGTGCAGCGCGCTCCAGGGGGCGTCGATCGGTGTCGCGGCGAGGCCGTCCCAGATGGCCAGCAGTTCGCCCCAGCGCTGCGGGTGCAAATGCAGGTCGTCGCGGTGCAAGCGCAGCAGCCTGCGGGCCAGTTGTTCGGTGGACATCTCGGCGGCAATGATCTGGCTGCCGCTCCAGCACTCGGCCCAGCGCGTCTGCGCCAGCAGTACGCGGCCGAAGCGGGCGCTGCGCAGATAGGTCAGCAAGGCTTGAAGACGCGCCTCGCGGCGTTGGGCGAGACCGTCGCTTATGGTGGCGTGTGTGCTGTCGGGCACGCTGGCCTGTTCAAGGCAGACGTCGACATCGCGCACCGCGCCCAGCAGTTGTCCGGCCCAGCGCCATTCGTCGCGCAGCCAGCGGCAGGCCGCGCGTTGCGACTTCGGTCCCGTGGTCTGAAGCAGCCGCAGCAGCACCCGCAGTCGGCGCAACTGCAGCCGCATCTGGTGCACGGTTTCGGGCAGGGCTTTGTCGTGCAACAGATCGGCGCCGACGGCAATGACGGCGGTTGCCTGCTGCAGCACGTCGGCCACGGCCTGCCCGCCCTGTTCATGCGGCGGCAGTTCGCGGGCGAGCGCGGGCAGTTGCAGCGTGGCGGCGCCTGGGGCAATCGCTGCGAGCTGAACTTTGCTGATGGGCGAGATCAGCAGCGGCAGGTCTTGCGCCAGCGTCCACGCAAGGTCGAAAGCGTGGAGCCAATGGCCGCTGATGAACTCGATCTCCAGTTCGCTGATCAAGAGGCTGGGCGCGAGTGGGGTGACGCCGCCCAGCGCCTGGCCGTGATCGAGGCAGACCTCGAGTTGCGAGCCTTCCCAATCGACCAACCATAGGGTGCGCTGCACCCGTGTGCCGAGCACCGCCTGCAACTGGCTGGCGAGCGCATCAAGGTCGCCCAGGCGGGCCAGCGGCGTCTCGCTCAGGCGTTGCAGCGACGCGGCGTCGGGCGTGTCGGCGTCGATATCGAACTCCCATTCGCCGCGCGCGAGTTGCAGGCCCTGCGCGCGGCTGCTCTTGAGGGTGAGAATGCGCCGTCCGTCCCCCGGGTGCCGTACCCGCAAGGCCAGGCCCGCCTCGCGCAGGGCGTGCGCTGGGGTATCGAAGTACCAGGTTTGCAGCGCCTGAACCCGGGGCGGCTGCGCCATCGATTGCAAGACCGGATGGCGGCGCACGGCGTCATGCAGGGCGGGATCGAGTCGGAATTTGAGTTCGCGTTCCTGGCTCATGGCGAGGGGGGTTCGAGGGAATGAAGTTGTCATTTGACCCGCTCACTAGATGTGAAACAAGTCGCAGCGTCAATTGGGTAGCGATATTTTTTCCGTGACGTTCACCAGATTGACACATTGAAGCTATGCAATGCGCGACATGGTGATCCAAACCCTGTCCCGAATGATGCGCAGCAGTGCCGTGATTCCGCAAGACCGCGCCACGGCGGAAACCCTGCGCGCGGCAGCTCATATCGACGCCCCGCAAGCTGGCGGTGAGGGCGAGCCGGAGTTGAAATGGCGCACCCTGTGGCTGTCCGACATTCATCTCGGGACGCGCGACTGCAAGGCGCCGCAGCTGCTCGAATTTCTGCGGCATTGCAGCGCCGACACCATTTATCTGGTGGGCGACATCATCGACGGCTGGCAGCTCAAGAAAAAGGGCATCTACTGGCCGCAGGCTCACAACGACGTGGTGCAAAAGCTGTTGCGCAAGGCGCGCAAGGGCACGCGGGTGGTGTTCGTGCCGGGCAACCATGACGAGTTCGCGCGGCCCTACGACGGGCTGCATTTCGGCGGCATCGAGGTCATCAATCAGGTGCGGCATGTCACCGCCGATGGCCGCACCCTGCTTATCGTGCACGGCGATCTGTTCGACAGCGTGGTGCTCTATGCCAAGTGGCTGGCGCATCTGGGCGACGCCGCCTACATGTTCACCCTCAAGCTCAATCGCTGGCTCAACCATGCGCGGCTCAAGCTCGGTCTGCCGTACTGGTCGCTGTCGCAATACCTCAAACACAAGGTCAAGGCAGCGGTGAACACCATCTCGAGTTTCGAAACGCTGCTCAGCGACGAAGCGCGACGCCAGCAGTGCGACGGCGTGGTCTGCGGTCATATTCACCGCGCCGAGCTGCGCAGCGAAGACCGGCAGATCTACGCCAACTGCGGCGATTGGGTGGAGAGCCTGACCGCGCTGGCTGAAGACTTCGACGGCCGCCTCAAGCTGCTGCACTGGAACGCCGGGCTGCAGGTGCTGGCGGAGCTGGCGCCGCAGACTGCAACGCATCCCGCCCCTTTACATCCCGCACCCACACAACCCGTCCACGCATGATCGCCTCCGCAGTCGCTCCTCAAGTGGCCGCCGCGGCCGAAAAGCCCTGGCCCCCCGCCGCCGGCACGCCGCCGCTGCGCATTCTCATCGTCACCGACGCCTGGGAGCCGCAGGTCAACGGCGTGGTGCGCACTCTCAAGACCACCATCGGGCAGCTGCGCGACATGGGGCAAGTGGTCGAGGTGGTGGAGCCGGGCAGTTTTCGCACCATTCCCTGCCCGACCTATCCCGAAATCCGCCTCAGCCTGCGGCCGCGTTCGCGCATCATGCAGCGGGTGACCGAGTTCATGCCCGACGTGGTGCATGTGGCCACTGAAGGGCCGCTGGGCCAGGCCGCGCGGCGCATCGCGCAGCGTCTGGACATTCCGCTGACCACGGCGTACCACACCCGCTTTCCCGAATACGTCCAGGCCCGCTTTCGTGTGCCGCTGGGGTGGACTTATGCCTATCTGCGGCGCTTTCACAACGCCGGCCGCGCGGTGCTGGTGCCCACGCAAGTGGTGCAGCGCGATTTGCAGGAGCATGGTTTTCGCAATGTGCGGCTTTGGTCGCGCGGGGTGGATCACCGCATGTTCTACCCGCGCGAAGGCGAACGGCTCGACGGCAAGCCGCCCATCTTTCTGTACGTTGGCCGGGTGGCGGTGGAAAAGAACATCGACGCTTTCCTGCAGCTCGACCTGCCGGGCACCAAGTGGGTGGTGGGCGAAGGGCCGGAGCTTGAACGCATCCGCAAGCAGTATCCCGGCGTGCGCTTTCTTGGCGTGCTCACGCAGGACGAGCTCGCCAAGGTTTATTCCGGCGCCGATGTGTTCGTGTTTCCGAGCAAGACCGACACCTTCGGGCTGGTGCTGATCGAAGCGATGGCCTGCGGCTGCCCGGTGGCGGCTTATCCCGTGACCGGCCCGCTGGACGTGATCGGCGAAAGCCCGGCCGGTGCGCTCGACAACGACCTCAAGGCCGCCTGCCTGCGCGCCCTGCAGATTCCGCGCAGCGTGGCGCTGGCGCATGCGCGCAAATTCACCTGGGAAGCGGCCTCGCGGCAGTTTCTCGATCATTTGCGCAAGGCCGTGCGTGAGAGTAGTGCGGCTAATAGTGCGACGCAAACGACGCACTGAACCCATGGCCCAGCAGCGCGAACGCGCGCCCCTGCCCAAGCCGGAGGCGGCGCCCAATCCCTACAAAACCCGCACCGGGCTTTCGCGCGTGTATCACGCGGGCATCAACTCCATGAGCGGTTTGCGCGCTGCGTGGCAGACCGAGTCGGCGTTCCGCCAGGAGCTCACGCTGGCCCTCATCCTGCTGCCGCTGGCGCTGTGGCTCGGTCGCACCTGGACCGAGCGGGCCGTACTCGCAGGCAGCGTGCTGCTGGTGCTCATTGTCGAGCTGCTCAACACCGCCATCGAGTACACCGTCGATCGCGTTTCGCTGGAGCGGCACGACCTGAGCAAGACCGCCAAAGACCTGGGCAGTGCCGCCGTGCTGCTCACCCTGCTGCTGTGCGTGCTGATCTGGGCGGCTGTGCTGCTGCCGCGCATCTGAGTCCAGCGCGGCGTCGCGCTGCTGCATAAGATGCACATCATGGAAATCGACGCTGCCTCCTCTGCTTTGCACCGCATTGCCCGCGTGTTTGAACAACTGCGCGCCGACCAGCTCGACGTGCTGACGCAGGTTTACGCCCCGCAGGCCACGTTTCAAGACCCGTTCAATCGCGTGCAGGGCTTGCCCGCCATCACGGCGCAGTTTGCACATATGTACGCCAAACTGCATGCGCCGCGTTTTGTGGTGACCGAGGTCACCGGGCAGGGCAATGTGGGGTGGATGACCTGGGATTTCCACTTTGCTCTGCGCAAGGGCGCGTCTGCGCAAGTCGTGGCCGGCGCGACGCGCTTCGTGCTCGATGCGCAGGGGCTGGTGATGGATCACCGCGACTATTGGGACGCCTGCGATTTCTACGCCACGGTGCCGGTGCTCGGCGCCGTGGTACGGCGACTGAAACGCGCTGCCGCAGCCGGCTGAACAGGCTCTAATCGAGCCAGCCCTTTTTGCGGAAAAACCAGAACGGCGCGATGACGGTGAGCACCATCAGCCCCAGGGCGAAGGGGTAGCCGAGGGGCCAGTCGAGCTCGGGCATGTGTTTGAAGTTCATGCCGTAAATGCTGGCGATCAGCGTGGGCGGCAGCATGGCGACGGCAGCGACGGAAAAAATCTTGATGACCTTGTTCTGGTTGATGTTGATGAAGCCGACGGTGACGTCCATCAGGAAGTTGATCTTGTCGAACAGAAAGGCGGTGTGGCCGTCGAGCGAGTCGAGGTCGCGCAGGATCTGCCGCGCCTCTTGCGACTGATCGGCGCTGAGATGGCGGCTGCGCAACAGAAAGCTCAGCGCGCGGCGGGTGTCCATCACATTGCGGCGGATGCGTCCGTTCAGGTCTTCCTGCTGCGCGATGCCGGTGAGCGCCTCCGAGGCGTCCTGGTCGCTGGGGCGCGGCTTAAGGATGTGCGCGCCGATGGCCTCCAGATCGTCGTAAATGCCTTCAAGGGTATCGGCCGAATATTCGGCGTCGGTGAGGTAGAGCGCGAGCAGTACGTCGGTAGCGTTTTCAATCAACCCGGGCATGCGACGCGCCCGCAGCCGCAGCAGGCGAAAGACGATGAGGTCGTGCGTGTGGATGGAGAACAGCACGTTGCCGTGAACGATGAAGGCCACGCGCTCGTTGCGCGGACGCTCTTCGTCACTGATGAGAAAGTCGGTGCGCAGATGCAACTGCCCGTCTTCTTCCTCCTCGTAAAACCGCGCGGATTCCTCCAGATCCTGATCGAGGACGTCGGCGGGGATGGTCAGGCCGAAGCGGGCTTCGACCCAGCCGAGCTCGCGTGGATCGGCCGATTCGAGATCGACCCAGACGGGCTGCAGCCCCGCGAGGGTTTGCGGGTCGCCGACCTCCTGCTGCACCAGGCGACCATTCTTGAGGGTGAACACATTGAGCATAGGGCTGCATTATGCGCAATGCGGGTCGGGCGCGGTGAGGTTGAAAAACGCCGTGATCGCATCGCGCTGCGCCAGCGCATCGGCCCGGCCGAGTTCGACCAAGGCGGAGAGGTAATCCGGCGTGAACAGCAGATAACTGGCCAGCGCAGATCCTCGGCCGGTACCCATGCCCACCGATTGCAGCAGCAGCCGCGCGCCACGGGGCATGCTGTGCCAGTGCCGCGCTGCAATGGCGTCGATCGAGGTGGAGGGCAGCAGGGTCAGCGTGGGCAGGGGGCGGTAAGGCAGATCGGCACGCACCTCGGGCGGCAGATCCGCCAACATGCGGTTGATGCGCCCGGCCTGCTGCGCATCGGCGCGCAGGGTGTCGAGAAACACGCTGGACATGGCGTGCGCCGCAATCTCCGCCACGCTGGGGTAGGGCGGCAGATGCCGGCGCATTTGCCCCGCCTCGGGATGCGGCTCGGCTACGCCGATGGCCAGTGCGCGTTCTGCACCCAGATGAATGGCGGGCGCCAGCGGGGCGAGCTGGCGCATGGCGCCGTCGCCAAAGTATTCCGGCCCGACTTCGCCATACAGCGGCGTGGCCGGAAACACGAAGGGCAGGGCGCTGGAGGCCAGCAGATGCTCGACGCCGATGGGCTGCGCAATGCCCCACAGCCCAGGCCGCCGCCAGGGCTGCACCTCGGGGCGGGCCTGGAAGAAGGTGATGTGCCGCCCGCTGGTATAGCTTGAAGTGGCCACAGATAGCGCGCGTAAGGCGCCGCTCTGAATCGCGGCGTCCACCGCATCGAAGTGCACCCGCCGACCCAGGGTGTCGGCCAGCGGGGTGTTGTCGAGCAGGGCGCGCGGGTTCTGCTTCCACAGCCAGCCGAATGCCATCAGCCCGAGCCAGCGCGCGCCGCCGCGCAGCAGTTGCCCTGTGCCGACCTCGAAGACCTCGTGCGCCTGCAGGGTGCTCCAAAGCGTTTGCAGTTCATGCAGGGCGGCTGGCCATTCGGCGCAGCGGCTGGCGAAATACGCCGCATTGATCGCCCCGGCCGAGGTGCCGCAAACCACGGGAAACGGGTTGCGCTGCGTGGGCCAGCCCTGCGCCTGCAGAATCTCGCCCACACCGCCGAGCACTCCGGCCTGATAGGCCGTGCGCGCCCCGCCGCCCAGCAGCACCAAGGCCGCGTTTTGCGGCGGTAGGTTGTCGGCGGCAGTCGTGTTGTCGGGCATGGCGGCGTTGAAAATATCACTGCGCCGCGGCAGTAGAAATGCGGGTTAGCGCACGAAACGATAGACCCCGCCGTCTTCCAGGCGGCGCAACTGCCCATCGAACCACAGCTTGTGCAGATGGGCGATGGACTCGCCCATGGCGAAGGTGATCTGGTGCACGTCCAGCGGGCGTTTGAACAGCACGGGCAGCAGGTCGGCCGCGGTTTGCGGCGTGGCGCAGGCCTGTATCACCTCGGCCAGACGCTCGTGGTGATGCTGCTGCAACTGCGCGATGCGGGCCAGGGCGCCGCGGAAGGGCAGGCCGTGCGAGGGGAAGATCAGCGTGTCGTCCGACAGCAAGGCGCTAAAGCGCGCCAGGCTGTCGAGAAATTGTTGCAAAGGATTGGACAGCGGTTCGTTGTCGTTCACGCTGATGTTGGTGGAGATGCGAGGCAGCAGCATGTCACCCGCGATGAACAGCGCGTCGGCCTCGCTGTATAGGCTGATGTGTTCCGGCGCATGGCCGTAGCCCGCGACGCAGCGCCAGTCGCGCTCTCCGATGCGCAGCACGTCGCCGTCCTGCAGGCGCACGAAACGCGTGGGCATGGCGGGCACCAGGCCGCTGTAGTAGTCGGTGCGCTTGCGGATGGCGGCCAGAGTCTGCGGGTCGGCCAGGCCATGCGCGGCGTAGTGCGCCGCCATCGGCTCGCCGCCAATGGTCATGCAGCCGCGCGCGGCCATGCACGAGACGGCATAGTCGGTGGCGCTCATCCACAGCAGGCAATTCCAGCGCGCGGTGAGCCAGTGAGCCAGCCCGACGTGGTCTGGGTGCATGTGCGTGACCACCACGCGCAGCACCGGCAGGCCGCCCAGTTGCGTGGCGAACACCTGCTCCCATGCCGCGCGGGTGGGCGGGGAGTCGATGCCGCAATCCACAATCGTCCAGCCGCGCACGCCGTCGAGGGTGTCTTCCAGCAGCCAGAGGTTGATGTGGTTCAGCGCGAAAGGCAGCCCCATGCGCAGCCAGCGCAGCCCCGGCGCCAGCTCGATGCTTTCTCCCAGTGCGGGCGTCGTTTCTCCAAAGGGGTAGCGGATGGCATCAAAGGCGGGCTGGGCGGACATGGCGAGCGGATTCAAAAGGTTGGAAGCGTGATGGCGCAAACTACACTTGACGTTAACGTCAACTGGAGCCGAGTATAGGCACGCATGAAAAAAGCCGCTGCTGCACCTGCCGCCCCTACTTTCACCATTGGTGAACTCGCCCGCGAGTTCGACCTCACCACCCGCGCCATCCGCTTTTACGAAGAAGCCGGCTTGCTCTGCCCGCGGCGCCAGGGCCGCGCGCGTGTCTATACGCAGGGCGACCGCACGCGGCTCAAACTCACCCAGCGGGGCAAACGGCTGGGCCTGAGCCTGGCCGAGATCAAGGAACTGGTGATGATGTACGAGTCGCCGCGCGACACCGCACCGCAACTGCGCCGCTACCTGGAAGTGCTGGCCGAGCACCGCGCCGACATCGAAGGCCGCATGGCCGATCTCAAGGCGACGCTGGAGGAGATTCGCGCCTACGAGACCGAGGCGCGGGGGCTACTCAAGAAGCAGGGCGGGTGAGGGGAGCGCTGGTTCTGGAGAATTGCTGGAGGAGTGACTATTCACGTTGACGTAAACGGAAGGTAAGATCACCGGAAATCTGCCAGCAGAGCAGCCCCCACGGAGACTTGCCACCATGACCACCGCCCCCGCCGTTCTATCGCCTGCGCAGGAGGCGGCTATTCGCCAGAGTTTTGCCCGCCAAGGCTTGATGGCCGCGTTGGGCGTGGAGATGGTGCGGTTGGAGCCGGGGCGGGCGGAACTACGGCTGCCGCATTCAGAAGGGATCAGCCAGCAGCAGGGCGGTTTCCACGGTGGGGCCATTGGCGCGCTGGCCGACGTGGCCGGTGGCTATGCGGCGATGACTCTGGCGCCCGAAGGCGACGAAGTCACCACGGTGGAGTACAAAATCAACTTTCTAGCGGCCTTTTCGGGCGGTGAACTGCGCGCCTACGGGCGGGTAATCCGGGCTGGCAAGCGGCTGATCGTCACCACCGCCGAAGTGATGCACCGCGATGAGGACGGCGCTGAGACAGTTTGCGCGGTGATGCAGCAGACCATCGCGCCAGTGCCCAAGCGGTATTGAAATTACGTCGAAACAACGCATCGAAACAAACAAGCGAGGAGACCCCATGCAACTACCCGGACTGGACTTCCAACTCGGCGAAGACATCGCTGCTCTGCGCGAGGCCGTGCGCGACTTTGCCGAGCAAGAAATTGCCCCGCGAGCCGCCGAAATCGACCGCACCGATCAGTTTCCGATGGATCTGTGGCGCAAGTTCGGCGACCTGGGCCTGCTGGGCGTCACCGTGCCCGAGGCCGATGGCGGCACGGGCATGGGCTATCTGGCGCATATGGTGGCGTTGGAAGAAATCTCCCGCGCCAGCGCCTCGGTGGGCTTGAGCTACGGCGCGCATTCCAACCTCTGCGTCAACCAGATCCGCCGCAACGGCAGCGCCGCGCAGAAGGCGAAGTACCTGCCCAAACTGATCAGCGGCGAGCATGTGGGCGCGCTGGCGATGAGCGAGCCGGGCGCGGGCAGCGATGTGGTGAGCATGAAGCTGCGAGCTGACCGGCGAGGTGATGGGTTCGTGCTCAACGGCAGCAAGATGTGGATCACCAACGGGCCGGACGCCGACGTGCTGGTGGTCTACGCCAAGACCGATCCGGCCGCAAGTTCCAAGGGCATCACCGCCTTCCTGGTGGAGAAGGGCTTCAAGGGCTTTTCGGTGGCGCAGAAGCTCGACAAGCTGGGCATGCGCGGCAGCCATACCGGCGAGCTGGTGTTTCAGGATTGCGAGGTGCCCGCAGAGAACGTGCTGGGCGAATTGAACGGCGGCGTCAAGGTGCTGATGAGCGGCCTGGATTACGAGCGCGCGGTGCTCGCCGCCGGGCCAGTGGGCATCATGCAGGCGGTGATGGACAGCGTGGTGCCCTATGTGCACGAGCGCAAGCAATTCGGCCAGAGCATTGGCGAGTTCCAGCTCATCCAGGGCAAGCTGGCCGATATGTACACCGTGCTGCAGGCCGCCCGCAGCCTGCTTTACACCGTGGGCAAAAACCTCGACGCACTGGGCGACGGCCATGCCCGCTCGGTGCGAAAAGACTGCGCGGCCGTGATTCTGTGGTGCGCCGAAAAGGCCACCTGGATGGCGGGTGAGGGCATCCAGATTTTTGGCGGCAACGGCTATATCAACGACTACCCGCTGGGCCGACTGTGGCGCGACGCCAAGCTGTACGAGATTGGCGCGGGCACATCCGAAATCCGCCGCATGCTGATCGGCCGGGAACTGTTCGCGCAAACGGCGTGAAGCCGTGAAGCTGGGTAGCGAACAGGGCTGAGCGACTGATGCGGCGGGTGATTCAATTACCGAGGCGCTTACCGAGGCGGCTACCGATGCGCTTTTTCCGGCAGGTGCAAACCCACGGCGTCGAGCGCCGCGTCCAGCCGCTGCACGGCGGCAGGCACGTCCTTCCATTTGTCCAGCCCGAACAGGCCGAGGCGAAAGCTCATGTAGTCGGCCGGTTCGTCGCAGGCCAGCGGCACACCGGCGGCAATCTGCATGCCCTGTGCCACAAACTTCTTGCCGTTCTGAATGTCGGGATCACGGGTGTAGCTCACCACCACGCCCGGCGCCTGAAAACCGGGCGCCGCCACGCTCTTGACACCGCGCCGCTCCAACGAAGCGCGCGCTGCGCGACCCAGTTCCATCTGCGCGGCCTTGAGCGCGGGCAGGCCGTAGCTGAACGCCTCGCGCATCTGGTCGCGTACTCCGGCCAGGGTGTCGGTGGGCATGGTGGCGTGATAGGCATGCGTGCCTTTTTCATACGCCTGCATGATCTGATGCCACTTTTTCAGATCGCAGGAAAAGCTGTCGCTCGTGGTCGTCTCCAGCCGTTGCAAAGCCCGCTCGGACAGCATGGCGAAGCCGCAGCAGGGCTGGCCGCTCCAGCCTTTTTGCGGTGCGCTGACCAGCACGTCCACGCCGGTGGCCTGCATGTCCACCCACATCGCACCCGAGGCGATGCAGTCGAGCACGAACAGGCCGCCCACCGCATGCACCGCGTCGGCGACAGCGCGCAGATAGTCGTCGGGCAGCATCATGCCGGCGGAGGTTTCCACATGCGGGGCGAACACCACGGCGGGCTTTTCGCGGGCGATGGTGGCGACCACCTCGGCTATGGGCGCGGGCATGAAGGGCGACTCGGACGCATCGGCCACGCGCCGGGCCTTGAGTACCGTGACTTTGTCCGACAAATGCCCGGTCTCGATGATCTGGCTCCAGCGATAACTGAACCAGCCGTTGCGCACGATGAGCACCTGCGCGCCCTGCACGAATTGCCGCGCCACAGCCTCCATGGCAAACGTGCCGCTACCCGGCACGATGACCGCTGCCTGCGCGTTGTAGGCTTGTTTGAGCATGGACGACAGATCACGCATGACCTGCTGGAACTTGGCCGACATGTGGTTGAGCGAGCGGTCGGTGTAAACCACCGAATACTCCAGCAGTCCATCGGGATCGACATTGGGCAGCAAGGCGGGCATCAGAATTCTCCTAGTCTTATGGTTCGAAAAAGTCGGCGCGGTGTCTATGCCGACCGCCTGAAAAGCCTAGCACGCAGCGGCGTCAAGCGCTGGGCGCTTTGCCTTGCCAGCGTCGCGGGCTTACAGTGGGCAGGGTGTTTTCGTATTGCCAATGCCCGATGAACCAATTCCCGCCCCGCCTCGATTCCCCCGTGGCTTTTGCCATGGCGCGCACCATGCTCGAAGGCTTCAATCGCCACTACCGCCTGTTCCGCCAAGTAAGCGCCGCGGCCAAGCAGAGGTTCGAGCGCGCCGATTGGGCTGGACAGCAGGCAGCGCAGCGCGAGCGCATCGCGTTTTACGACCAGCGGGTGGACGAAGCCACTGAGCGGCTGCAGAACGAACTCGATGCCGGCAACCAGCCCATGGAAATCTGGCAGCAGGCCAAGCTGCACTACATCGGCTTGCTGACCAATCACCACCAGCCCGAACTGGCCGAGACGTTTTTCAACTCGGTGACGACCAAGATTCTGCGGCGTGAGCATTTCAACAACGAGTTTCTGTTCGTGCGCCCGGCGCTGTCCACCGAGTACATCGAGAACGAGGAGCCGGCCGCCAAGCCGACCTTCCGCGTGTATTACCCGCACACCCACGAGGCGCTGCACGCCTGTCTGCGCCGCGCCATCGAGAACTTTCAGCTTGCGCTGCCGTTCGAAGATCTGGACCGCGACGTGCGCCAGGTGCTGGCCGCCGTGCGCCAGCGGTTCGGCAGCGATGTGCGCCTGCGCGCCAACTTCCAGATTCAGATGCTCGACTCGCTGTTCTACCGCAACAAGGGCGCGTATGCGGTGGGCAAGGTGATCAACGGCTTCACCGAATTTCCGCTGGCGCTGCCCATTCTGCACAACGAGCGCGGCCAGCTCTTTATCGACACGGTGCTGCTCACCGAAGACGATCTGCTGCTGCTGTTCTCCTTCGCCCGCGCCTATTTCATGGTCGATATGGAAATCCCGTCGGCCTATGTGCAGTTTTTGCGCAGCCTCATGGCGCGCAAGCCGCGCGCCGAGCTGTACAACGCGCTGGGTTTGGCCAAGCAGGGCAAGACGCTGTTCTACCGCGACTTTCTCTATCACCTGCGGCATTCGAGCGATCAGTTCATCGTGGCGCCGGGCATCAAGGGCATGGTGATGGTGGTGTTCACCCTGCCGTCCTTTCCCTTTGTGTTCAAAGTCATCAAAGACTTCTATCCGCCGCAGAAAGACACTACCCGCGACAAGATCAAGGGCAAGTACCTGCTGGTGAAACAGCATGACCGCGTGGGCCGCATGGCCGAGACGCTGGAATACTCCAACGTGGCCTTCGAGCGAGCCCGTTTCTCGCCCGAGCTGATTCAGGAAATCGAAACCTTCTGCCCCTCGCAACTCGAATACGACGGCGACACCATCATCATCCGGCACTGCTACATCGAGCGGCGCATGATTCCGCTCAACATCTATCTGCAAGAGGCTGACGACGCCCAGCTCGACGCCGCCGTCATCGAATACGGCAATGCCATCAAGGACATGGTGGCGGCCAATATCTTTCCCGGCGACATGCTGTGGAAGAACTTCGGCATCACCCGCCACGGCAAGGTGGTGTTCTACGACTACGACGAGATCGAGTACATCACCGACTGCAACTTCCGCCGCGTGCCCGCGCCGCGCAACGAAGAAGACGAAATGGCCGCCGAGCCCTGGTACGCCGTGGGCCCGCACGATGTCTTTCCCGAGACCTTCGGCCAGTTTTTGCTCGGCAACCCCAAGGTGCGCGCCGTGTTCATGAAGCACCACGCCGACCTGCTCGACGCTGCGTTCTGGCAGGAGCACCAGAGCCGCATCCGCGAGGGCCATCTGTACGACGTGTTCACTTATGACGCCACCCGCCGCTTCGCCCGCGAGGGCGCTCTTGCGGCATCCAACCCACCCGTTCAACCTGTTCAGGAGACTTCGACATGACTGATTCCATTGTGATGGTTTCTGCCGCGCGCACGCCCATCGGCGGCCTGCTCGGCGACTTTGCTGCCGTGCCCGCCTGGGAGCTCGGCGCTACCGCCATCGCTGCTGCCGTGCAACGCGCGGGCATCGCGGGTGACGCCGTGGATGAAGTGCTCATGGGCAACTGCCTGATGGCCGGGCAGGGCCAGGCCCCCGCGCGCCAGGCCGCACTCAAGGCCGGGCTGCCGCAATCGGCGGGCGCGGTCACGCTGTCCAAAATGTGCGGCTCGGGCATGCGGGCGATGATGTTCGCCCACGACATGCTCGCTGTGGGCTCGGCCGATGTGATGGTGGCTGGCGGCATGGAAAGCATGACCAATGCGCCGCATCTGGCCTTTGTGCGCAAGGGCGTGAAATACGGCGCTACCGCCTTCTACGACCACATGGCGCTTGACGGTCTGGAAGACGCCTACGACCGCGGCAAGGCCATGGGCGTGTTCGCTGAAAGCTGCGTGAGCAAATA
The DNA here is from genome assembly GCF_002282795.1 of Thiomonas sp. 13-64-67. Taxonomy (NCBI): domain Bacteria; kingdom Pseudomonadati; phylum Pseudomonadota; class Betaproteobacteria; order Burkholderiales; genus Thiomonas; species Thiomonas sp. 13-64-67. Next base: position 8,489 of record NZ_NCKP01000006.1, on the reverse strand, counting down.
CGCCTTCAGTCGCGAGGAGATGGACGCCTTCGCCATTGCCTCGACTGAGCGCAGCAAAAAAGCCAACGAAGACGGCAGCTTCGAGTGGGAGATGGCGCCCGTCACGGTGGCGGGTCGGGGCGGCGAGGCGAAAATCGCCCGCGACGAGCAGCCGTTCAAGGCCAAGCTCGACAAGATTCCTACGCTCAAGCCCGCGTTCAAGAAAGACGGGGCCATCACCGCCGCCACCTCGTCGAGCATTTCCGACGGCGCTGCCGCGCTGGTGCTGATGCGCCAGTCCACCGCTGACAAGCTGGGCTGCGCGCCGATCGCTCGCATTCGCGCCCATGCGGTGCATGCGCAGGCGCCCGAGTGGTTCACCACGGCGCCCGTGGGGGCCATTCAAAAGGTGCTCGACAAAACCGGCTGGAAGGCGGCCGATGTGGACCTGTGGGAAGTCAACGAAGCCTTCGCCGCCGTCACCATGGCGGCCATGCGCGAATACAAGCTGCCGCATGAGATCGTCAACGTGCACGGCGGCGCGGTGGCGCTGGGCCACCCCATCGGCGCGTCGGGCGCGCGCATCGTCGTGACCTTGCTGGGCGCGCTGCGGCAACGCGGGCTCAAGAAGGGCGTCGCCGCGCTGTGCATCGGCGGCGGCGAGGCCACGGCAATGGCTGTTGAACTGCTCTGAATCGTCATGCTGCTTTCTGACGATCACCGCATGATCCGCGACGCGGTGCGCGATTTTGCCCAAGCCGAAATCGCCCCGCATGCGGCCGACTGGGCGCGCGAGGCCCGCTTTCCGCGCGAGGCGTTGCAGGGCTTGGCGGCGTTGGGGTGCTTGGGCATCGCCGTGCCCGCGGAATGGGACGGCGCCGGGCTCGACTACCTGTCTCTCGCGCTGGCCGTCGAGGAGATCGCCGCGGCCGACGGCGCGACCAGCACCATCGTGAGCGTGAACAACTGCCCGGTGTGCTCCATTCTGATGGCCTGGGGCAGCGATGCGCAGAAAGACCAGTGGCTGCGCCCGGTGGCGCGCGGCGAGTGGATCGGCGCGTTCGCGCTGACCGAACCGCAGGCCGGGTCGGACGCCTCCAACCTGCGCACCACGGCAAGGTTGGAGGGTGACCACTACGTCCTTGACGGCGTCAAGCAGTTCATCACCAGCGGCAAGAACGGACAGGTCGCCATCGTGCTGGCCGCAACCGACCGGGCCGTGGGCAAGAAAGGCATCAGCGCCTTCCTCGTGCCCACCGACACGCCGGGCTAGGCGAGGGCTACAAGATTGCGCTGTCCGGCCTGGAAGGTGGGCGCATCGGCATTGCGGCGCAGTCGGTCGGCATGGCGCGCGCGGCGTTCGAAGCGGCGCTGCGTTATGCGCGCGAGCGCACTGCCTTTGGCAAGCCGATTGCCGAGCATCAGGCAGTGCAATTCCGCTTGGCCGAGATGGCGATGCAGATCGAAGCGGCGCGGCAGTTGCTGTGGCACGCCGCCAGCCTGAAGGATGCGGGCCAGCCCTGTCTGAAGGAAGCCGCCATGGCCAAACTGATGGCCAGCGAAATGGCCGAGCGGGTGTGCAGCGCGGCGCTGCAGATCCACGGCGGTTACGGTTATGTGGCTGACTTTCCCGTCGAGCGCATCTGGCGCGATGTGCGGGTTTGCCAGATTTACGAAGGCACCAGCGATGTGCAGAAAATGCTCATTGCCCGTGCGCTGTAAAACCAGATTCACTGGAGACTCCCATGCCCGTCAGCCCGATTACTTTTTTCTTCGATTTTTCGTCGCCCTACGCCTACCTGGCGAGCACGCAGATCGAGGCTATTGCCGCGCGCCATCTGCGCGATATCGAATGGGTGCCGATGCTGCTCGGGCCGGTGTTCCAGACGACAGGATCGAAGCCGCTGATCGACCAGCCGCTCAAGGGCGACTACGCCCGCATCGACATTCCGCGCTCGGCGCGCTTTCTGGGCGTGCCTTTTGTACAGCCGGAGCCATTTCCCATTGCCACTTATCAGGCCGCACGGGTGCTCATCGGCCTGCAACGCGACTTGCCCGCGCAGGCTGCGCCGTGGCTGCATCGCTGTTTTTCGGCCTATTTCGTGCAGAACCGCAACATCGCCGAATTGCCCGTACTTGAAGCCCTTGCCGCCGAGCAGGGGCTGGCGAGCGACGCGGTGGCGCGCTATACCGCCGATCCCGCCATCAAAGCCCAGCTCAAGGCCAACTGCGACCGCGCGCTGCAGCAAGGCATGTGCGGCGCGCCCTTTATGGTGGTGGACGATCAACCCTTCTGGGGCGCAGACCGGCTGCCGCAGCTCGAACATTGGCTGCAAACCGGCGGGTTTTGAAGTTGCCAAAAATGAACACCGGAGAATCATCATGACCGAACCAACCCCGCTGGTGCAGGCCTATGCCTGCGGCGCCACCGACCAGCCGCTGCTGACGCAGACCATAGGCGATTTTTTCGACGCCATGGCCGAGCGCCAAGGCCTGCAAGAGGCGCTGGTTTCGCGCCACCAGAACATTCGCCTGAGCTATGCCGAGCTCAAGCGCGAGGTGGATCGTCTGGGCAGCGCCTTGTTGCGCAGCGGTTTGCGCAAGGGCGACCGCGTGGGCATCTGGGCGCACAACAGCGTGGAATGGGTGCTGATGCAACTGGCGACGGCCAAGGTCGGCCTGATTCTGGTGAACATCAACCCGGCCTATCGCACCTCCGAGGTGGAGTACGCGCTCAACAAGGTGGCTTGCAAGGCGCTGGTCACCATGACCTCGTTCAAGACCAGCGACTACCTCGCCATGCTGCGCGAACTCGCGCCGGAGCTGGCGACCTGCGCGCCGGGTGAACTGCGCGCCGCGCGCCTGCCCGATCTCAAACTGGTGGTGCATCTGGGCGAGGCCGATGAACCCGGCATGCTGCGCTTTGGCGACTGGATCGCCCGCGGCAGCGCCGACGACCCGGCGGTCGCCGAGGCCGCGGCAACGCTGCACGCGCACGAACCCATCAACATCCAGTTCACCAGCGGCACCACCGGCTTTCCCAAGGGCGCCACGCTCACGCACAGCAATATCCTGAACAACGGTTTTTTTATTGGTGAGGCGATGAAGCTCACTGCCGAAGACCGGCTGTGCATTCCGGTGCCGCTGTACCACTGCTTCGGCATGGTGCTGGGCAACCTGGCGTGTCTGACGCACGGCGCCACCATCGTCTATCCCAACGACGGCTTCGATCCGCTGCTCACCTTGGAGTGCGTGCAGGACGAAGCCTGCACCGGGCTGCACGGCGTGCCGACCATGTTCATCGCCATGCTCGATCATCCGCGCTTTGCCGAGTTCGATCTGAGCACCTTGCGTACCGGCATCATGGCCGGCAGCCCTTGCCCCATCGAGGTGATGAAGCGGGTGGTGCGCGACATGCATCTGTCTGAGATCACTATCGCCTACGGCATGACCGAGACCGCGCCGGTGAGCTGCCAAAGCTCCACCGACACCCCGCTGGACAAGCGGGTGAGTACGGTGGGGCAGGTGCAGCCGCATTTGCAGGTGAAGATCGTCGATCCGCAAAGCGGCGAAACTGTCGCGCCCGGCGAAACCGGCGAGCTTTGCACCAAGGGCTATTCGGTGATGCACGGCTACTGGGGCGACGCGGAGAAGACGCATGAGGCCATTGACGCCGAGGGCTGGATGCATACCGGCGACCTGGCGGTGATGGACAGCGAGGGTTATGTGAACATCGTCGGCCGCATCAAAGATATGGTGATTCGCGGCGGCGAGAACATCTACCCGCGCGAGGTCGAGGAATTCCTCTACCGCCATCCGCAGGTGCAGGACGTGCAGGTGGTCGGCGTGCCCGACCCGAAGTACGGCGAAGAGCTGTGCGCCTGGATCATCCCCAAGGCCGACGCCGCGCCGACCGAAGACGACATCCGCGATTTCTGCAAAGGGAGAATCGCGCACTACAAGATTCCGCGCTACATCCGTTTTGTGCAGAGCTTTCCACTGACCATTACCGGCAAGGTGCAGAAGTTCAAAATCCGCGAAACCATGCAGCAAGAACTCGGGCTCCACCCCGACCGCACCGCCTGAAGACCCCCATGCCCATTCTTGATACCCGACTCAACCCGCGCAGCGCCGAGTTCACCGCCAACGCCGCCGCCCTGCGGGCCCTGGTGGACGACCTGCGCGCGCGCCAGGCCCGCGTGGCCGAGGGCGGCGGCGAGGCTGCTCGCGCCAAACACGTCGCCCGCGGCAAGCTGCTGCCGCGCGAACGCGTGGCGGCGCTGCTCGACCCCGGCTCACCTTTCCTGGAGTTTTCTCCACTGGCTGCGCACGGTCTGTACGACAACGCGGCGCCCGGCGCCGGGATCATCACCGGCATCGGGCGCGTCAGCGGGCGCGAATGCGTGATCGTCTGCAACGACGCCACGGTGAAGGGTGGCACCTATTACCCGATGACTGTCAAGAAGCACCTTCGGGCGCAGGAGATTGCGCGCGAGAACCGCTTGCCCTGCATCTACCTCGTCGATTCGGGCGGCGCCAATCTACCCAACCAGGACGAGGTGTTTCCCGACCGCGACCACTTCGGCCGCATTTTCTACAACCAGGCGACGCTGAGCGCCGAGGGCATTGCGCAGATCGCGGTGGTCATGGGCTCGTGCACCGCGGGCGGCGCCTATGTGCCGGCCATGAGCGACGAGTCGATCATTGTCGCCAATCAAGGCACCATTTTCCTCGGCGGCCCGCCGCTGGTGAAGGCCGCCACTGGCGAGGAGGTGAGCGCCGAAGACTTGGGCGGCGGCGACGTTCACACCCGGCTGTCGGGCGTGGCCGACCATCTGGCGCGCAACGATGCGCATGCGCTCGACATCGCTCGCCGCATCGTCTCGCGGCTGCGCCCGGCCGAGCGCGCGGCGGTGGATTTGCGCCCGCCGCGCGAGCCGCTGTATGCAGCCAGCGAGCTGTACGGCTGCATTCCCACCGATGCGCGCAAGCCCTTCGACATCCGCGAGATCATCGCCCGCATCGTGGATGGTTCCGAGCTCGACGAGTTCAAGGCCCGCTTCGGCGCCACGCTGGTGTGCGGCTTTGCGCATCTGCACGGCATACCCGTGGGCATTTTGGCGAACAACGGCATCCTGTTTTCGGACAGTGCGGTCAAGGGTGCGCACTTCATCGAGCTGTGCTGCCAGCGCCGCATTCCGCTGCTGTTCCTGCAGAACATCACCGGCTTCATGGTCGGCCGCAAGGCCGAGAACGAAGCTGTGGATGTGGCCCAACGCGCGCATCAGCGTGATGGGCGGTGAACAGGCGGCCAGCGTGCTCGCCACCGTGCGGCGCGACGGCATCGAGGCCAAGGGCGGCAGCTGGAGCGCGGAAGAAGAGGAAGCCTTCAAGGCGCCCGTCCGCACTCAATATGAAGCGCAGGGCCACCCGTATTACGCCACCGCGCGACTGTGGGACGACGGCGTCATCGACCCGGCCGATACTCGTCGCGTGCTGGCGCTGGGCTTGAGTGCCGCGCTCAACGCGCCAATTCCAGACGCCCGCTTCGGCGTGTTCCGCATGTGATTGTCGTCCCCTACAATGTGCATCATTCATTGACTTGGTACACATCATGCGCACAAACATCGAGATCGACGACGAGCTCATGGACGCCGCCATGCGCGCCGGCCCGTTCAAGACCAAAAAGGAGGCGGTCGAGGAGGGGCTCAAGCTCTTGCGCCGCCGCGCCGCCTACCGCGATTTGCTCGCCCTGCGCGGCAAGCTGCATTGGGAAGACCCCTTGGCCGAGGGCGCCGCGCCGCCCATGGTGCAGGAGCGACGCGCGCCTTACAGCGCGGCTAACTCCCCTGCCAAGGCTGGGCGCAAGGCAGCCGTCCGCAAAGCGCCCGTCCCCAAAGCGCCCGCCAACAAGGAGTAGCCGCATGATCCTGGTCGACAGCTCGGTGTGGATCGATTTTTTCAATGGCCGTGCCACCCCGTGTGTTGCGAATCTGGCGCTCCTGCTCGACGATATGGCGCCGGTGGCGGTGGCCGATCTGGTGCTGTTCGAGGTGTTGCGTGGCTTCCGTCATGAACGCGACTATCTGGCCGCGCGCAAGACCCTGACTGCGCTCACCGTGGTTGAAATCGGCGGAGAAGACAACGCTCTGCAGGCCGCGCAACACGACCGCCTGCTGCGCGCCATGGGCTACACCATCCGCAGCGCGGTGGACGTGCTCCAGGCCGCTTACTGCATCGAACACGACTACGCCCTGCTGCACAACGATGCTGACTTCGACGTCATGGAAGATCTGCGCGGCCTGAAGGTCTGGCGGCATTGACTGCAAGCTCTCCCCGGCGAATTTCCCGATGACACTCCGAGACCATTTCCGCACCCTGGCGCGCTATCACGTCTGGGCCACGCATCGCTTGCTCGACGAGCACGTCGCGCTGCTCCCCGAAGCCGATTACCGCCGCGATTGCGGGCTGTTTTTCAACAGCGTTCACGGCACCCTCAATCATCTGCTGGTGGGCGAAGGCTTGCTATGGCAGCGACGCTTCCTTGAGGGCGTGTCGCCCGCGGGCTTGAAGCTCGACGACGAGGCCGAGCCCGACCGCGCCAGACTGGCGCAACGGCTGAAGCAGAGCGCGCGGGCCTGGCAGCCCTATGTCGAGCGCTTGAGCGAGGCCGATTTCGATCGGCCCTTCCACTACGCCACCAGCAAGGGCGAGCCGATGAGCGCACCGTTCGCGGCCACGCTGGCGCATGTGTTCAACCACGCCACGCATCACCGCGGGCAGATCACCGCAGCGCTCACCGCCATGGGGCATCCCTCTCCCGTGCTCGATCTGATCTACATGCTGCGTGACGAAGCGACAGCCTCATCCAAGCCATGAGCGAATCCCCCGTCCTCATCGACCGCGGAGGGGCCGTCGCGACGGTCACCCTTTATCGCCCCGAAGTGCGCAACGCCTTCGACGCCGCCACCATCGCTGCACTGCATACCGCCTTCGTCGAACTCGGTCAGGAGGCCGAAGTGCGTTGTGTGGTGCTTGCCGCGCAAGGCCCTGCGTTCTGCGCCGGCGCCGATCTGCGCTACATGCAACAGTTGGCGACTTACACCGATGCGCAAAACCGCGACGATGCCTTGCAGCTCGCTCGCATGCTGCGCGCCGTGGCCGAATGTCCCAAGCCCGTGATCGCGCGGGTGCAGGGCGACGCGTTCGCCGGTGGCTTCGGTCTGGTGGCGGCCTGCGATCTGGCCGTGGCGGTGCAGACCGCGCGCTTCTGTCTGAGCGAGGTCAAGCTCGGTCTGATCCCCGCCATCATCATGCCGCATGTGCTGCGCGCCATCGGCGCGCGCGCGGCGCAGCGCTACACCTTGACCGCCGAAGTGCTCGACGCGGCCACCGCGCAGGCCATCGGTCTGGTGCATGAAGTGGCCGAAGACGCTGCCGCGCTCGACGCGCAGGTGCAGCGCTGGTGCGCCGCGTTGCAAAATGCGTCACCGCAAGCGCTAGCCGCGGCCAAGCGGCTGCTGGCCGAAGTGGCGCATCGCCCGCTGGGCGATGCCTTGCTGGCCGACACCGCCGAGCGCATCGCCGTGGCTCGGGCTAGCACCGACGGACGCGAGGGCATCGCCGCCTTTCTCGCCAAACGCAAGCCGAACTGGATCGACCCCGAGGCGCGTTGACTGCGTCCTCCATCTCCCCTCCATCTCCCCTTATGCCATGACCCCGAAACCTTCCGACGTCTGGACGCCAGAGCGCATCGAAGCCCTGCTCGATCTGCCTTTGCCCGAACTGCTCTGGCAAGCCCAGCAGATCCACCGCGCGCACTTCGACCCCACCGACATTCAGCTCTCGTCGCTGCTGTCGATCAAGACCGGCGGCTGTGCCGAAGACTGCGGCTACTGCCCGCAATCGGCGCATCATGATGTCGGGCTGAAGGCGGGCAAGCTGATGGACCTTGAGCTCGTGCTGGCCAACGCCCGAGCGGCCAAAGAGGCGGGCGCGGCACGCTTTTGCATGGGCGCGGCCTGGCGCGAGCCGAAAGACCGCGATCTCGACGCCGTGGCTGCCATGGTCGAAGGCGTCAAGGCCCTCGGGCTGGAAACCTGCATGACTTTGGGCATGTTGCAGCCCGCGCAGGCGCAGCGCCTGGCCGATGCCGGGCTCGATTACTACAACCACAACCTCGATACCTCGCCCGAGTTCTACGGCCAGATCATCACCACCCGCACCTACCAAGAGCGCCTGGACACGCTGCAGGCCGTGCGCGAAGCCGGCATGGCGGTGTGCTGCGGCGGCATCGTCGGCATGGGCGAGACACGGCGCGACCGCGCGGGTCTGTTGGCGGAGCTGGCCGGGCTCGATCCCCACCCCGAATCGGTGCCCATCAACGCACTTGTACGGGTGGCAGGAACGCCGCTCGAACACGCACCGGATCTCGACCCCTTCGAGTTCGTGCGCACCGTGGCTGCGGCGCGCATCACCATGCCCACGGCGCGGGTGCGGCTGTCCGCCGG